>NZ_JBLZFX010000015.1:0-90456 GCF_050753345.1 Alkalinema pantanalense CENA528
TATTACCTCGGCAATAAAGTATTAGGCGAAAGACAATTAAAGTGGAGCTATGATCAGGATAGAGGTACAAGGAGGTTTGTGATGGATAAACCGGATGCCCGACATCTCAGCATCGAAACGCAAGATTACCTGCGCCAGCAAGCGATTCGACTACGACAGCAGGGAAAGCAAGTGAACGATATTAGCGAATATTTGGGCGTGCATCGTAACACAGTCTCAGAGTGGTGGTGGCAGTATGAACACTACGGCGATGCTGCCTTATCCCAACAAGTGCGAGGACGGCAGGTTGGAGAGGGACGGATTTTAAGTCCGCAGGAGGAATCCGAAGTCCAAGCGGCCATACAAGGACATTTTCCGGAAGATTATGAGATTGACCATGCGTTATGGACACGCCAAGCGGTGCAATTGTTAATCGCACAGTTGTGTGGTGTGACATTGCCGATTCGAACCGTAGGGGAGTATCTCAAACGCTGGGGATACAGCCCTAAGAAGCCAGTTCAGCGAGCCTATGAACAAGACCCGAAAGCAGTGGAAAACTGGCTGAATCAGGAATACCCAAAGATTGAGCAACAGGCCCAGCAGCAAGGGGGCCAAATTGAGTGGGGAGACGAATCTGGGGTGTGTTCAACCGAGTATGGGGGACGGGGCTATGCCTTGATTGGTGTAAAGGCAGAGATTCGTCCAAGTCAACGCAAACGGGAACGAGTCAACTATATTGCCAGTGTGGACAACCAAGGGTCGGTGCGATTTATGGTGTACAGTTGCAAGCTGGATGCCACCGTGTTTCTCCAGTTTTGTCAACGCTTAATTGCGCATCACCCTGGCAAACTCTTTTGGATTGTGGATCGCCATCCTGTGCATCGACAGGCACGAGTGCAAGAATGGTTGGCGCAACACGACCAGCAGATCGAGATGTATGAGTTGCCATCTTATTGCCCAGAGTTAAACCCGGTCGAGTACTTGAATCAGGATACAAAGCAACTCATTCATGACAAACCCCCAACTCGTCACCCCGGTCAACTCAAGCGGCGTCTGTTATCTCAATTGCGAAAGTTGCAGAAGTTGCCTGCTCGCGTCAAAAACTATTTCAAGCATCCATCGATTGCTTATGCTGCATTGTAGAATTCACTCTATTTAATTGCCGAGGTAATAAGTACACAAGACTGTATTAAAGATTGCTGTTGGAAGACCACAGAGTCCGACCAAATATCATCAGGAACAACACACAAAGGGTCTGACAAACCATGAAAAAGGGTCTGACAAATAAGATGCTGAAAAACTTCAATCAACCTCAATTTCCGGCTAATCAGATACCTACTAGAAGTAACAGACCTCGAATGTTGCAATCATCTACATCGGGAGTAGCAGTTTCTGTTCCCCAAGGCACTGATCCAGACCACACACTTGAAACCTCTCCCAGTCAGGCACCTAACGGATATAACCAGGTGACTATTCTCAATGTTAATATTCACAATTTAGCTTTTGATGATTTTCTCAAACATCTCCACCATGGAATCGTCTTCACGCCCAATGTCGATCATTTGATGAAGTTACAGCGAGATCCTGAATTTTTTAGAACATATCAGTTGGCAGATTACAGAATTTGTGATAGCCAAATTTTGATCTATGCTTCACAGTTTTTAGGAACCCCAATTCAAGAAAAAATTTCCGGGTCAGATTTGTTACCTGTTTTCTGTCGATATCATCGAGAAAATGAAGATATCAAAATTTTCCTCTTAGGTGGAGGAAAGGGCGTTGCTCAGTGTGCCCAACAGAAGCTTAATCAAAAAACTAGACGTCGCATCATTGTTGCTGCCCATACGCCATCCTTTGGTTTTGAACACAACGAAGCTGAGTGTTTGGAAATTGTCAAACTTATCAATCAATCCCAAGCCAATGTATTGGTGGTTGGCGTTGGAGCCCCTAAACAGGAATTCTGGATCGTTAAGTATCGAGATCAACTTCCCAATATTGATATTTTCCTAGGATTGGGAGGCGCGATCGATTTTGCTGCGGGGGCTAAGCCGCGATCGCCCCAGTGGATCAGCGACGTGGGACTGGAATGGCTCTATCGACTGGTTTCAGAGCCGAGAAGATTGTGGAAACGCTATTTGATTGATGATTTTCCTTTTCTTGGACTCCTTCTGTTGCAAAAGCTCAAACTTTACCGATCCCCCTTTAAGCCTCAGTGGTTTAAACCCTAATTCCCAGACTTGAAGTCTCGCTATCAATCATCCCAATACGCTTCAAAATCAATTGTTCTCTAGTGCTCTCTGGCGTCATCAACAGCATTTACAGTGCGAGTGATCCTTCCTATGCGAGTCATTATTGTGGCTGAACATGCCTCGGCGAAATTTGGGGGTGAGGCATTTTTACCCCTCCATTATTTTCGCCTCTTGCGTCAACGGAATATTGATACTTGGTTGGTGGTTCATGAACGAACCCGATCGGAACTTGAACAGTTGTTTCCGGATGCCCTCGATCGTATGCACTTTGTGCCAGATACTTGGGTGCACTTGCTGTTATTTCGCCTAAGCCGCTTTTTACCACGACGGATTGGAGAAGCGACAACAGGGCTTCTCATGCACCTTCAGACACAATCGTTACAGCGTCGAGTTGTGCGCCAGTTAGTGCGGCAGCATGCCATTGATATCGTCCATGAACCGATTTCGGTCTCTCCCAAGCAGCCGTCCCTGATGTACAACGTAGGGGCTCCTGTGATTATGGGGCCGTTGAATGGGGGAATGAACTATCCACCCGCCTTTCGCGATCGTCAGAGCCAAGTCGTAGATACCTTTTTAACCGTAGGACGCTGGGCTTCTAATCTAGCCAATCGCTTGATCCCTGGGCGGCTGCGGGCAAAAGTCGTTCTAGTGGCCAACGATCGCACCGCTAAGGCACTCCCCCACGGCATCCAAGGCAAAGTCATCGAATTGGTTGAAAATGGCGTAGATCTGACCATTTGGCCGAGCCGCGAGAAACCCAGTATTCCACAAGCATCTGATCCATCGGTGCCTAGATTCGTCTACGTCGGTCGGCTAATTGATTGGAAAGGTCTTGATTTGTTGCTAGCAGCCTTCCGCCCCGTTGCCGATGCTACCGGAGCAATTTTAGACATTATTGGCGATGGAGCCATTCGAGAAAACTTAGAAGCCCAGGCTCACGCCTTTGGACTACGGGATCAGGTCATTTTCCATGGCTGGTTATCGCAACCCGTCTGTGCGGAACGCTTGCAACAGGCCGATGTATTTGTTTTACCCAGTTTGCTGGAATGTGGCGGAGCGGTCGTTTTGGAGGCTATGGCGATCGGGTTGCCAGTCATTGCAACTGCTTGGGGGGGGCCAATGGATTACGTCACTCCAGAGTGCGGTATTTTAGTGGAACCCACCTCACCCGCAGACTTTGTACAAGGGTTGACTGAAGCGATGTTACAGTTGGCACAATCCCCCGAATTGCGATCTCACATGGGACAAGCGGCTCAACGCCGGGTTCAGCAGCAGTTTGACTGGGAGCGAAAAATCGATCGAATGATTGAGATTTATCAGCAAACCCTCGAATACCCGAAAACTGCGTCGCAACCTTTGGCCACCCTGTCTTCCCACCGAGCATAGGCGTGCAAAGTGTTATGTGATCTTTTAGCCCGTGAATATTGGGGAGATTCCCATTGAACTATCATATTACGCTTAGTCGATCGATTGATTTTGCGACCATTGCTCAGGAAGCTGCGGCTGGACAAAGCCCTCGCCATGCCATGGGTCTATTACGGGATAAATTAAGTGCAATTGTGCATCATCCCACCCACGAAGTTATCCGTTTATCAGATAAGCTGTGGGCCAAAATTGCAGGGACTCCCCAAAGCTGGGCCCTTGCCCGTCGTTTGGCTCATACATTGACCTCGGAAGATGTAGTTTTTTGTACAGGGGAGGACATTGGGATTCCGATGGCAGCTTGCTGTGGAGCCTATTCTAATCGACCTAAAATTGCTGTATTTATTCATAATCTTGATCGGCCTCGGGGATTTCTATCCGCCAAGCTCTTTGCCCTAGCCCATCGCGTTGATTTATTCATTACCAATGCCCCCGCCCAAGCGCACTATCTCCATTCGCGTTTAGGAATTCCGATTTCAAAAATTTTCCTTTTAACTGAGCATATTGATACACAATTCTTTGTCCCTGGACAGTCTGATTGCCAAACAGCTAAACCGATCCTTGCCAGTGTGGGGTTAGAGAATCGGGATTATCGCACGATCGCCCAGGCAACCCAGGATTTACCCGTTGAGGTTCGCATTAGTGGCTTTTCCCGTGATGCTAAGGCGTTAGCCCGCGCATTTCCGAAGGTAATGCCTGCCAATATGAGCCGTCAATTTTATCCATGGACAGAGTTACGGCAGCTTTATTGGAATGCTGATTTAGTCATTGTCAGTTTGGTAGAAAATAAATTCTGTGCTGGCTTGACGGCTATTCTCGAAGCGATCGTCTGTGGCAAGCCCTTAATTGTGACACGTACCCATGGCTTATCAGGCTATCTCGAACAAATTGCTCCGGTGTGTGTCGTAGATCCGGGCGATGTTGTTGGAATGCAGCAAGCTATTGTAAGGGTTTTGAGTAATTTGGATCACGAGCAGGAACTGGCACAGCAACGAAGAATAAAGCTGCTCCAACGCCACACCATGGAGCAGTATATTGAAACGTTGGCGACACAATTGACCTCGCTCGCTCCAGGGTCTTCTCTCCCGCAAGGGCGGAGGCTGAACGTTATGATGTAATGGCTCAGTTAGCCTTCTCTGTGCGAGCAGTTGTTTGCAAGCAGTTGTTATTGTTGTTGACTTTGCTGGAATCGCGAAAACTGGTGTACCCCAAGCTCTAACGTTCTGTGCCTTTTAAAAAGATACTATTACTCCAGAAGTCTAGGAACAAATGTGGGGGTTCGTTGTTGGGGTTGCCCTTTGTTGCATCCTTCAAACGGCGGATTAAGTATGCTCCCATCCACAACATATCCGTCATTGCTGCATAGAGCCAACCGTGGTTTTTTACAAAGTAGCGACGACGGGAATTAAACCAGTATTGGGGACGACGTTTAGTCGGTTTTGTTGCTACCATGCCAGAGCTTTGACCCACCAAGTGAATGACTCGACTTTGGGGCACATACCAGCAGGGCCAGCCTTGTTTTTGGGCTTGGCGACAAAAATCAACTTCTTCAAAGTACATAAAGTACTTCTCATCAAGTAATCCTGCGTCTTCAAACACTTCCCGACGCACTAAAATACTGGCCCCAGACAACCAATCGGTTGGACAAGTTTCCGTGACAATGGGGGGGGCAACTTCCCATGCTTTCAACAGCCGAGTCACGAATCCTACATGCAAGCCGTAATCTAGTTCACTCCAGATGCTGGGAAAGCGAAAAGCCGAGTGTTGCGGTGTACCATCTAGATTTTCTAAACGACTGCCCGCCAAGCCTATCATCGGATGCTGATCCATAAAATCAATCAAGGCCGTGAGTCCTGCGGGGTGCACGATCGTATCGGGATTCAGCAACCAAATGTATTGCGGGGGATGGGGAGCCGTTAGGGCAACTCGAATGGCGGCGTTGTTGCCAAAAGCAAATCCCCCATTCCGATCGAGGGGCATTAGGGAAACCCAACTGGCCCAACGATTCTCGGCGATCGCAGCAGCAATTTTATCGACTGACCCATCCTGGGAATCGTTATCCGTCACAACAACATGGGCACCTGGGATCGCTTGAATTTCAGGTTGTAGGGATCGCAAACTATCGATCGTCAATCCTGGCGTTCGATAGTTCACGATCACCACTAGCAGACGACTAAAATCTTGCTGAACGAATGAACAAATCATAGTCAATTGTTTAATAGATTCAATTACTTTTGCCAACTGAACTTATGTTTCCATTGTAAAAACGGAGTTTCATAAAAGCGGTAGCTCAGTTCAGCAACCCCGATCGTGACGAGCGAACCCACTAAGAACAGAGGGGGCAAGAAAGGGATGAGGAAACGCGATTGCACTGCTTGTAAGACTGCAGCAACGATCGAAAAAATCCAGAGGTGGTAAAGATAAATTCCATAGCTAATCTGTCCAATGTGAACAATCGGTTTATAGCTCAGGACGGATTTGAAACAGTGGTCTTCCCGAACAACTAAGCTCCCTAAACCCAGGGTCATTACAATCTGAATCAATAACCTGGGCCAACCCGATATATCACTAGGAGCAGCATACAACAAAATAAAAAGAAGACTAAAAAAAACGAGCGGGGCGGAGCGTCGTCCTAATCCTTGGAAGAGCAGCGAAAATGACTGGGGTCGATGTAATAGGTGAGCTAGAACAATCCCGAGACAGATTGGCATGAAGGTAGAATCTAAGATTTCTAGGTGGGGGGCTTCTGGCTGACCGTATAGTTTGGCAAATAAGGGATCAAACAGACCAAAGTTAATACATTGGTTAATGACCAGCATCAACCCTAAGCTGACATAGACCCAAACTCGTTTACAGTATTTTTCGATCGCAGGCCAAATCAAGTAAAACTGTTCTTCAGCTGCTAATGACCACATCGATCCCAAACCGTTAGCTTGGATCAACGACCAATTAGAGAGATAGGTCACATACCAAGGTAAAGCCGCAAAAAAAGATGCACTCCCTGAACTAGTGGACTGCCAGAAACCATAAACGAGTCCTAAACAGAGGAGTAATCCGTAATACCCAGGAAAGGTACGCAACGATCTACGGACATAAAATTTTCGTAATGAAATTTTTCCTGTTTTCGATTTTTCCCGAAGCAGTAATGTGACAATTAAAAAACCGCTTAGTACAAAAAAGAGATCGACCCCCAGGAAGCCTCGAGTCAATAGAAGCGGCATATTACTGGGTTGGGAATGGTGCCACAAGACCGCTAAGATACAAAAGCAACGAATCCCATCTAAGGAGCCAAAATGCCGATTGCTGAGAAAGCGATCGTAGGAGGATTGGGAAACAGAATAAAGCTTTTGCTGATCTGATGAATCTAAAACTTCGGGAAGATGCATAAGTGATTACAATCTAGAAAAAACAACAGCTATTCAACCACCAGTCTCAAATTGCGAGAAATTCAATTGATCCAAAGTCTTGTAAATTACATTACAAGCTTCCAGCTAGAGTCATAGTCTTTCAACGCAACCTTTACTTTGGCAATCCTTGGCTTGGGAGATTGACATTTTAAATGGATAGCTATTCCGTCTATTCTGGTAAGCTTAGAGGTCTAGAAAGGAGGTCTAGAAAGTGATTGAGTAGTAAAGTGCAGCTTCGTGAGCTAAGTTTATCAAAAATAGGATTGAAGATTAGATGAATTTTGTAAGGAGATGACAAAGTATCAATAAATTTAAAAGCATTCCCTACCACTTTCTTTCCATAATGCTGTGAAAACACGCGGCTACTCACGATTTCAGAGATTTATTCAATTAAGCAGACAATTGCCTGGTTACAAAAATTGCATAAAGCAGATTTGAACGAATACTCATACTAATTAGATGTTTAACTCTCCCAGAGTAAGGCTTGATGTCAATCCCTCTGAAGATGGATATAAATTGATGAGTCTCCATCATTAGAAATAACTACTTTAATGACTATTTTGCGGATGAGTCACTTGACTAATAGCTTTAGAGATTCATAACGTGAAAAATAAAGGTTCTGACACAATACAAGGAGTTTCCACAATGCGGCAAGTTTTTTCTGTTCTTTCTGCCCGATCGTTGCCCTATGCCGAAAAAGCAATTGAAAGTTTATTTAAGCACGCTATCGAACCGCTGCATCTCACCTTAATTACAGATGATGCTGATGATCGCAAACAGATTTTCAATTCGTTAGTCCAGATTCCTAACCCGTTCAACCATCCTTGGCAAGTGTTCGACAAATTAGCGGCTGACGAACGGGCAGCAGAACAATTTAAAGGCTACTCCCACCTCCAGGCATTTCGCAATGGCCATCCCTGCTGGCGCAAAGTAACTGATCCCCTTTTGTTTAGCCCAGCAGGCACGGAGATGATCATTTTAGATCCAGATCTCTATTTTCCAAACCCATTTACCTTTGAACCCACCCCCGATCAGCAACTTCTATTAACCTGGCAACCCCCCAACTGTTTATTTCCACCTGAGGTGGTTCAAACTGCTCTCAAGTTATCAATTCCCTTGGCCAATCATGTTGATATTGGTATCGCACAGGTCAAAGCACCGATTGATCTCGACTGGCTCGATTGGCTGATCCAGCAGTTAGGGGGAACCAGTCTGCCCCGCATTGCTCACGTTGAAGCAATTATCTGGTCAGCCCTCGCAATGCGAATGGGCGGCGGATACCTGAATCCCCAGCAATGGCACTGTTGGCAGCATCGCCAATGGAAACGGTTACTCCTAAAATTAGGGGTACCTGGAGTTCAGCTACTTCGCTTACAGAAATGGAACTCTATGAAATGTTTTCATGGAGGGGGCGTGGCAAAGTGGTGGATTATTGATGCCTATCGCCAGGGATGGCTCGATCGATCCCATCGGCTCGCTCAACCCACTTCCACGACTCCGTTCATTGAACTTACATCCAGCCAATACCATCGAGAACAACGGCTGAAGCATCTGCTACGGAAACTAGGCTATTATGCCTTGTCTAATCATTAAATGACAGTGAATGGAATATCTTCCCTCCAATGTATAGGGAATCTTCTAGAAAATAACTACTTTCGTGAAAAGGAATGGTTGGACTCTAAATACTGAGGTTGAAGACGATTGGTTGGAGGCAAAAGTTGCTCAGCAGTCTGTACACTTATTCCACCCTTACCCATATATTCAGGTTCAATTTCAGTTGCAATAAGCCCCGACAAACTCCCCAAAGCTAACACATATACAGTATTTCCCATATTATTCACTAAGTTATCTGTCATAAAACAAATTAAAGACATAGAAATGGCAGCAGCGGGAGCAATTTTGGGGTGAAACCAAGTTTTTGCAGGAAAATAGTAGATAAACAAAACGATCGGTAAAAACATGACGGTCGTAATGCTGGCAATTCCCATTAATCCATTTGTACCAAACACAATCACCCAGAAACTATCTGTCACAGATACATCTTTACCATATTCATTAAAAACCCGTGCTCTGCCCCAACCACCCCAACCGAATACAATGCGTTTCCGTGCCTTCGTCACTAATGCTTTTTCCTGATCCAATCTAAATTGAAGAGATTCGGCTCGATCAGGGTTGACTGCCGTAGAGAAAAAATTAGTAATTTGATCCCCATTGAATGAGCCTGTTGTTGCAGTATAGAGGTAGGTACACACTAGGCCCATCAACAGTGTCATCAGAACAGATGTCTTAAGAAATCTTGCTATTACCATTACTGCAATAGATAGCAGTAGGTATAGCCAAGCGCCTGTTGACTGAATGATGATTACAACAAATAGTAGAAAAGATACAATTTTTTTAATCGAAATATTCCAGATTGTTTTGAGAGTCCCTGATTGCCAAAGCCAGATTCCAATAATTGTCGCGATCGACATCCACAATGCAACTGATAGTCCATGTAGATTAAAGACAAAAGGACGATATCCCCCTTTACGAATAGATTGTTGGAATGCATAGTCATTGACTGGTATGCCATAGATCCAAAGATGAAGCTGTGGGCTCATTCTAAATTCAAATAAGCATAATGGTGCGTAAACAAAACCTCCTGCCACAATTCCGACGGCTAAAGTTCGTAGGCCGGTAAGATTTCCCAAATATAGTCGGCCAAAAAAATAAGGAACTCCCCAGTAAGCACATTGTTCAGATGCAGCCCGAAACCCGTCATATGCACCTAGTCCATTATCCAGTGAAGTAATAAAAGGACAAGTACACCAAACTAACATCGGAATGTCAATCCAGCTAGGACGAAAGGTTTTGACATAATACCAATCCAGCAAAATTGCCGATGCACAGACTGCATAGCAGGTTGCTGTCATTTTGCCGTAGGCAGGTAGTCCTGGAATGAGATAGGCGTATACTGGCAAGAATAGATAAGCTGTAATGAAGCTAATAACCAGTGCTCTTTGAGGAGGTAAATGCTTGAAGAGAAAAAAGACGACTCCAAGCCAGCCAAATAATGTAATTGGAATCAGAATAAACATATATGTAGAGCCTGGTAGGGGTCTTCAAACGCCTCTTGTAGTTTAGAAATTATAATGAAGAATTAGGGCATCCATAATTTATGTAGAGGCCAGCTAAACCCCAAACTATAACGAATCAATACCATACCTGTGATACCAGCCAGAAAAAGCAATGTCGTCACTATATCTTGCTTCAAGGTATTCAATTTTTCTTGAAACATTCCATAGGAAATTACACAATAGAGAGGTATATCATTCAGCATGATGACTAGAATGACACCTAAAACTCCTAAATGGGAATAGGCAAAGGGTATTCCCAAACTAGTCCATAGCAATTTGCCCGCGTTCCCAAAAGTTTGGTATTGCGGTTTACCTAGAGCAAACAGAATGGGATAGGTCGTTTGAAACAAGATATTTGGCCACAGTCCCAGCGCCAGTAAAGGTAACATCCAAGTTCCATCACCATAACGTTGGTCATACATGATTGAGATCGGTAAATCGCCAAAGGCAACAAAAAATCCTAGACCCGCTGCAATTGCTAAGAGAACCGACTGTCGATTTTTCAACAGTTTATGGTGTAGCTCAGGACGCGGGAGATCAATCAGTTGAGAAACCGCCGGAAACAAGACCCGATCGGCCAATAGTGCCACAATATTACGCGGAAGATCGGAAATTGCAACTGCAACACCATAAACACCCAAAAAGTGCCAAGAAATCAGCTTTCCCGAAAGAATCCGATCGATTTGACCGGCTAAGAAGGTCAGCATGGTCGAAATCAAAATCCATCGTCCAAAATGGAAAAACTCCTTGGCATAACCTTTATCCCAGGCAAATCGATTGCGATACTTCGGGATCAGGAAATGAGACCAAACTGCTTGGATCGTTTGACCCACAAGATAACTGATAACTAGTGCCCAAATATTACGGAAAAAAATTGCAATTGCAATCGTAATGGCAGTAGAAACCAGTTGATTTTTTAATTCAAAAAAAGAAAATGATTTGGGATCTAGATTACGAGTTAGGGTAAAGATTGAAGTGGAATGAAAGCTACTAATAATGCAACTGACCCCGACGATCGGGAGTAGCCACATTAACCTCGGTTCGTTATAAAACTGAACCGCCGGGAGTGCAAACGCTAGGCAGCCTAACCAGACAATCACCCCTCGAATAACTTGTGCAGTCCAAACTGTATTCAGTAACTTTGGGTCATCTCCCTTTTCATGACGGACAATCATCGGGCCTGAACCAATATCCGAGAAAAGGTAAAGACCATTCATAACAATGTAAACCAGGTTCATCAACCCAAAAATTTCCGGAGATAGCAGGCGAGTCATGACCAAACTGCTACCCAACCGGACGACAATACTTAATCCATAGATGGCAATACTCCAAACAGCCCCTTGAATGGCAACTTTTCTGAGGTTCGAGGAGTTTTGGAAAAAAGTTTGAAATCGCCCACGCAACAGTTGTAGAGAAAGTTTAGACATAATTTTTCAAAATACAGCGTTAAACCTATCAGGATTAAGCGTTAAACCTGGAGAAGATCTGAATCTTGGGGCAACTCATCATTCAGCATAGAACAAGAAACCCCTACTAATTGTCCAGATTGAAAGAGATTAATCAATTTTTGCGCTTCTTTAAAGGCACTGTGTTGGCGTAAAACTTTTTGCTGACCGATTTCTCCCAGATTCGCTAAGCGAAAAATCGGACATTGAAGAACTTCTGTCATTGCTTGGGTTAAAGCCTCGATCGATCCTGCTGGGATCAACCAACCGCAGTTCCCCGGTTCCACCAACTCTGGAATACCTGCAATGTAGGTACTAATTACGGGTCTACCGAGGGCCAAGGCTTCCATAATCACCACCGGTAAGCCTTCTGCAAAACTGGGTAATACTAGTGCCCTTGCCGATCGCAGATACGATCGCACTGTTTCGCTACTGGCCCAACCCGTAATCGTAATGTGTTCTTGTAACCCATAGCATTGGATTAAAGATTCCAATTGTGGCCGCAACTCTCCGTCGCCCACCAGCGTCAGTTGTAGGTCTACTCCTTCCATAACCAGTTGACGAACTGCTTCCACTAAGAGTAACTGTCCCTTGGCAGCGCACAACCGACCTACACAAACCAAATGGGGCGTCTCAGGAATGGGCGTCATCGGTTGATTAAGAAAGTCGTGATCCAAACCACAACGAATAATCTGAATCTTCGACCACTGATCCGCAGGACACCAGCGATAAATCTGACTGCGGCTAAAGGAACTAATCGTTGCGACAAATTTAGCCCGCTTCACTTTTTCCGCTAACTTCATCGTCTGGGGCCGATCAAACTCATCCGGCCCATGCACCGTAAAACTATAGGGTGGCCCACCTAGGGCATGACATAGGCAAGCAACCGCCGTCGAATTCGACCCAAAATGGGCATGCACATGGTCAACCTTTGCCTTCGTCAGCCATTGCAGCAGCGTACAGGCTTCTAGGAAATAAATCAGGTGTCGTAAAATCCCGCGATCGGATTTCCAGCCCAACTGCATGGCAAGCTGCACTGCTTGAAAAAAGCGAATCGGCTGACTCAGAAAAACCTGAAAGCTGGTGATCAAGATAGCCCAAAGCCCTTGATTCAAGATGATGCGCGTTTTTTTCAGTTCTTCCAAATCCGCCGGATCAACCAATTCACTGGCACAGGAACGGATGGAAAACCGCTGCACGTCTAGGCCCGCTGCTTCCACCGCTGCAATTTCCCGCCGAATAAAGCTATGACTAACTTTAGGATACTGGTTAACCAAATAGGCAACTTTCACAGGACTTTCATCTAAAGAAGAAACAGACCTCATAGCCATGTACCAAATCAGTAGAGCGCAACTATTAAGAACGGGAAGAGCGAGCAACCTCCTTCGTATCACGTTGGGTACGCACCCAAGCCGATTGAGGACGAACTAAAAACTTAAAGTAAAGTGGAATTTTCCAAACCAGATAGATTGGAATAGCCAGCAATTGACGGAAAGAGACCATTTGCCGACAAAACTGATACCAGGCTGTGAGGACGCTCACCATCAGAAGCCCCCCAGCGGTACCTAAGATCAGGGTTGGTAACCAGAAATGACTGAGCCAGCCAGCCGAAACCGACAGAACCCAGCATCCAGCCCAAACCATCACCAATAAGGCTAAGGGAGGAATGCTTAAGTCAAGGGCGATCGCAGCTAATTCTAGACGCCGTTGTCGCAGGGATTCCTTCAGCAATACCCAGACTTGTTTTTGTAATGTTTTTAAATGTCCGTGCTCCCAGCGAGTCCTTTGGCTTTGGGCAGCCGATCCTTCCGAGGGCAGGAATCCGGTCACTTGCCCCTGCGAGGTAAACTTCGGTAAATGTCCTGCGATCGCCAAATCAATGGCTAATTGCATATCTTCAACTAAATTGCCTCGATCGAGAAATGCATCGGCAATAATATCCCAAGGGAAGGCCATCCCGTTTCCCGTCAACAAGCAGGGAAACCCTAACCGCGCTAGACCCTGGGGACGTACCCAGTTCTTTACCGTAAAAGCTAACGCAGAAATGGCATCCTTAGGCTTGGGCGGATTGTGGGGCGGATAGAGAAGATAGAGTGCTTGAATCGGGCGATGCAGGGCGATCGTTTGGCGAGCTAGATGATCGATCGTGCCAGGGTGCACTGTACCGTCGGCATCAAAAATAATGACTGCCTCCGGAGGATGCTTGGAAAGTTCTTGCAGGCCATAATTCAGAGCATAGCCCTTGCCGCGTCGCAGGGGATCATGGCGTTCTAACACGATCGCGCCTTGGGTTCTCGCAACAGCGGCTGTGTCATCATCACAATTGTCCGCCACAACAATCAAGCGATCGCCAGGATGGAGCTGTGCTTGAATCGTTTGCAGCGTTGGAATCATCCCCTCTCCTTCGTTATAGGCCGGAATTAAAACATCTAGAGAAGGACGACTATGATTCAAAGGGGGCGAATCGCTTGATCCAGGAAAAAGTGCTGCAATACATTCTAGAAAAAGTACGCCAATGGGAATCAAAATTCCTACAGCACACCCCAGAAGTATCCAGTTGAAAATCTGAGCGACGGAAGGCCATGTCACCACAGACACAAACAAACTGCAGGCATCATGTGCGGGAAATAATGACAGCAAAAACGCCTCTAGAGGGGAACTGCCTAATAACAAGATAGAATCTCCATATAATCAATTCTCCACGCTTCACTTTCAATTTGTCCCACAGACTCCCTTAATGTAAGGATTTTATACCCACGGAGTTAACTATCTAGCGAAGGAGTTTTTGATCGCCGATCGGATACCCGAGGCTCGGCATGATAGATCGGTTTTTGGTATCCATAGGACATACCAGAAACAGAACGAGGATGGTTTGTGACGACGCCTAAAACAGGCAGTTGAAATTCTTGTAACGTGGTCAAGGCTTGCATGACAATCGATCGCTTAGCCGTTCGAATTCCCACCACCATCAACAAGCCATCGGCATAGGCCGTTAAAAAGCAGGAATCCGTTAAGCCTAAAAGATGAGGAGAATCGTAAATCACCAGATCAAACTGCTCACTTAAATACTCCACTAGCTGCTTCATTTGTTGAGACGCTAACTTGCGCGGTGAATCCGCCGAAAAATGGCCTGCCGTCATCACCATGAGGTTTTCAGTATCGGGAGCAGACTGGATGCACGTTGCCAAATCTTGCTTCTGCTCAAGAATTTCCGCTAATCCCGCATTGTTATCTAATCCCAGATGAGCATGAACCTGCGGCATACGAAAGTTCGCATCCACTAATAAAACTTTTTGTCCCGCATCCGCTGCGGTCTGGGCTAGCTGTACTGCGATCGTTGTTTTTCCTTCCCCAGGAGATGCAGAACTAATCACCAGCGATCGAATCGGCTGCGAGGCTCCAAGAAACCGTAATCCTGCCAGCAAATTATTAAAGGATTCACGAAATAAAGTATTGTGCATCACACTTAGATGAATGCGATGCAACCAGTTATAGGAATTATCTTCGCTCAGGTTGATCTGACGACTGTAGGGAATGACGGACACCACAGGCACCTTAACCGCATCCTGCACATCCTCCGTGACAAAGAAGATATTACGAAATTTTTCCAAAAGAACCGCACCGAGAATACCCAAAATTAAACCACCCACGGCCCCCATTGGCACCTTCTTCTTAATATCTCGGGGCATGGGTACCGGCTGACCATTTTTATCCAAGGGCAGGGCTGGTTTAGCAGCTAGTTGCCAGGGAACCTCCTTTTGCGCTGCCTCAACACTCAACGTATCGCGTTGAAGCGTTAATTGATTCAACGTGCGGGTTGCAATTTCTAATTCCCGTTGGTACTCGTTGTATCGCCGAATGATTTGCGGAATTTGCTCAATTTTCTGACTGGTATCCTGTTCTGTACTGGCTAAGGCGCGGCTGCGAACTTCCAAAACTTGAATTTGATTGGCTGCATCTGCCAGTTGTTTGATGAGATCTAAGCGCACTGAATTTTGAAAGGCCAAGACTTGGGGATTGCCCGTGTCCCGAGACTGGGATCGTCCCACAATCCGTTGCGTCTCCTGGGCCAGCAAGTTCGCTAAATTACGTCGCTGATCTTGGAGTGCTATCACGACCGGACTTTCTTCACTGTAGCGAGCATCTTTAATGGCCAGTTGGCTATCAATTTGCTTGAGATCCGCCAGCAACTTTTGATAGGTTGGATCTTGGCTGAGGACGGAGGCGGCGATCGCTTCTTGGGGCGAAAGCTGAAGCTGGTTTTGCAGTCTGGCATATAAAACACGCTGCTCCTGCAATTCTCTAACCGCATCTTCCCGCTGTGTTTTAACCGTTAAAGCTTGCTTAACTAATTCATCGCCGCTACTACTGGGATTGGTCAGCCGATAGCGTTCCTGTAAGCTCTGCATCGCTTTTTGTAGAACTGTTACTCGCTGCTTTAATTCCGGTAACTGCCCCTCAATAAACTCTACTCCCCCACTAATCCGAGACTTGCGGGCTTCGAGACTATAGTCAAGATACTCCTGAGAGAGGGCATCTAAAACAGCTTTGACTTGATAGGGATTGCCGCTCTGGTAGGTTACATCAATTAATTTCGTGTTATCCAGTAGGTTTGTCCCAATGCGCTGCACGACTAATTGTTTCGAGCCGATCGCTTCAACTAGGGCATCGGTGGTGAGAGTGGGATAATCTTTCTTGACCCGTTCCGCCACTTTTGATAGCAAAGTGGGACTCTGCAAAACTTGCAACAGGGTTGGGTAGTCTACCGTAAACGAGGATGCTTCGCCACCCCGTGACAGAACGGAAGGATCTGTCAGTCTAGCTTCTCCCGTAATCGGTTCCACCAAAAGACGAAAGCCCCCAGAATAGGATCGTGGGGCTTTAAGACTTTTCATCGCTGTAAATGCTGTTAAGGCTGCCGCAATTCCTGCAACAAGTAATAGATTGCGCCGGATGGTTCTCCTCAAAGGGCGCAGGTTCAGTCCTTTCTGAATGCGCTGTAGATCAGAGGGTTGATTGGGGTCACTATTGGAAATCACTAACTCTAATCGCCCTTTCCCCTCTTTAAAAGAGACGACTGGCGATGATTCCTTGACTTCCATGTTCTCCTCACCTCTGACCATAACAACCCCCTTGCATTAGATACCCAATTGTAATTTCTAACTTTTATAACAATGAAATTTTTACGGCTCCAGGTTTGTAGCAAGACTTAGCACAAGACCTAACCCTTAACCAAAACCTAGCACTTCAAATCGTCCTAGAATCCTAGTAGCTTGAATACCCCTAATGCCCCTGTAATTGGGCTAAGGAGAACACTCAGAAAATCAGAGGTTCTAGCTAGAGAGTTCGGTTTGACCACAACGATATCATTGTTTCGCAAAGGGGGGTTTGCTTTCTCGTTCAGCCCTTCAGAAAAGTCGATCGCAACACTCGTTCGCGTAACGGTTCCATTCAAATTGAGCCGGATTAGTTCCACATCCCGTTTCCGAGCGCGTCCATCTTTAAACCCACCCGCCGCCAAAATTGCTTGGTTTAAAGACGTATTAGGCGGAAGATTCAAAGAACCGGGTGTGGTCACTTCCCCTACTACGCCAATTTTGATCAATTCTGGTGAGAAGTTGCTTTTAGCGACTTCCAGCGCTTCTTGGGGGAGAAGATCTTTCGCCTCAGGAATCAGGATCGCATCGCCATCCCGCAGCGAGAGATCCTGTTGCTGTTCAGCGGATTGTAAAAACTTCCATAGATCGACATTGAGGACTTCTTCTTGCCCCTGACGCGGCGATCGCCGTACTTGGATGTTACGAATATTGGCCATTTGCGTCACTCCGCCGGCTGCTTGAATCGCTCGGGTCAGGGTCGGCCATTGACTACCTACATCATTGCCACCTTGACGAGTGCTCAAATTAGCAGTGGAACTTTCATCACCGATCGGTCGAATAATGTAGGATCCCGGACGATTTACTTGCCCTAGAATGGCAATTTTGAGGGGACGAGGGGAAACCGTATTCAATGTAATGATGGGATTACGAATAAACCGAGCATAGCGCTGGGATAAGGTGGCGGCGGCTTGGGGTAAGGTCAGACCCGCAACCGGAACCGTCCCTACCCAGGGCAAGTTCAAGGTGCCATCCACCAACACTGTGTAGCGATCTTCAAGTTTTAGCTCTGGGGTATCGAAGCTATCAATGCGCAGGACATCTCCAGCTCCCAAGACGTAGGCATCTCCCAAACCAGGATTCTCGTCCACTGGCACGATCGGCAACTGAGCGGGTTGGGACAGGGGAACCGTGGAGGGAGGAAAGTTAGGCGGCGTTTTAGGTAGATCTGTTGATCCTAAATTGCTGGACTGAGTATGGCCATACCCTGGAAGAGTCACCAAGACGATCGCCAATCCTCCCCCGATCCCGATCGCAGACCAACTGCTGACCGCACCTTGAATCCCGAAAGGAGATCGACTAAGCATTCTTTGACCTATCCCTATTAAGAGAATTAATTAAAAAACTAAAGGGTCATTATTAATCACCCACTAATGTAGTCAAAAAATCACTTTCAAACAACAACCTGTAGGTTCATTGCAAGATTTTCAATGATTAGTTAGAATAAACCACTTTTATCAATTCAGTGATCAGCTTATGCGGTCATTACATTATAAGTTTGATAGCTATAAAGTTTAGAATATGGAGTCAAGGCAATTAAGGTTTAGATTCAGTAAGATACCACGCTTGGAGGGTAATAATTTTGATTTAGTTGAGCCTTCACCGTAAGTTTACATCTTGCTCTATCTATTAAGTCATTTAAACACCTACTTACTGAGAGGACTTGAAACTTAAGTACGCTTTTAATTCAGCTTTTAATAATGATCTAAATCATTTTTCAAATCGATATACGGCAGATTGCGTAACGACAAAGAACCCATACACCACCTAAAGAACCCATACACCACCTGGAGCCTAGTCTACAGTGGGCTGCTGTATCGATCAATCAGCAAGGGCTACATTCACTCAAATCAAGATTTCGTTGCATAGTTCGTATTCCAGAACAATCCTACCAGTTGTCATCAAGCTAAAAGTTTGAGACTTGATTGAAAGCTGAATTGAACAATATAGATCAGGTTAATTAATGGGTCAGGGTGCTATCTTTCCCATGACCCTACCCATACTTTTGTAGGGATTTACGAGTTTATGAGTTTAGAGGGGTAGCCAAGACATTAGTTAAGATTTTCCATCCCCCTTTTCTTGCAGAGAAGATGGATGGAAAATCCAAAGGAGTCAACAATTTTGATTTGATGGGATTAATTTGCTAACAAGGCATCACTTTGTCCGATCGCCGTGAGCGAGCGCGTGGTTGATGCAATTTCGGAGATGATGTGCCAAGGGCTGCACGTTGGGATCCTTAAGAATTCCAAGATGATCTCCCGGAATATCAAAGGCATCGACGCCCAAATCCGCAAACCGATCCCAGCCAAAGAGGGGATCAACTTCGATCGATTCAAATTCCCCGCGATCGAGGGCACGAAATAGCGTTACTTTACCGGGATAGGAACTCGGTTGGTAATTTTTGCCAATCTGTCGCCGAAACTGTTGCCGTAAATCATCGATCGAGTCTGCCGTTTCTTCGCCCGAGGATTCCCTAGAGATGCCTGAATAGCCCACTTTGGCCTTCAGTCTAGCCCCTACTTTTTCCAGTAAATAGGTTGGGCCTTCCTGCACTAACTTAGCCAAGTGCTGGGTAGCTCGCTGCGATCGTGGCAACTTGAGCGAGCAGTCGGGAGCCAAGGTGTCAAACATCGCAAGCAGCGCGACGGTTTCCCCTTGAGCTTGCAGGAGTTGCGCCATTTCGTAGGCGACCATTCCCCCGAAGGACTCCCCAGCTAATAGGTAAGGCCCGGTCGGTTGAATCGTCCGTACTTTTTGGAGATAACGTTCTGCGACCTGTTGCACTGAACCCAGTTGATCTGTAACCTCAAGCCCTTCCGATCTCAACAGATCCACTTCTTCTTGTAAGTACAATCCGTAGACCGTTTGATCTACCCCAATCGCCTTTGCCAGATCGTAGTACAGCAAAATGCCATAGACACAGAACAGGGGTGGCTTGTCAGAAGTTCCTTGTTGCAGCGGTACCAACCATTCCTGGGGAGCCGCAATGCCGTAGGAGCGAATTAATTCAGCCTGCTGTTCGATCGTGGGTGCTTGCAGCAACGTTGCCAGGGGCAGAGCGGTTCCAAAGACATTCTCAATTTTGCTAAACAGTTGCACCGCTAACAAAGAGTGACCACCCAGATCAAAAAAGTTATCACAAACGCCAATGGGATGAATTCCTAACACCGCTTCCCACAGTTGGGTCAGCTGCAATTCTAAATCATCCCGCGATCGCACTAATGCACCTTGGGATTCCTGATGTAATTGAGCATCTTCCACGATCGGCAGTTGGGAGACATCGTAAGCCCCCCGATCGGTTAACGGGAGCTTGGGCAACGTTATAAAGACGGATGGAATACCATAACTGGGCAATTGCTCTTTAAGAAAAGTCGCCAAATCACTCCCCGTCACAGCCTGATCCAAAGGGGGCACAAAGTAAGTGACAAGGTGCTGTTTCCCTTGACTATCCAATTGCGCAACCACACAGACTTCTGAAATAGCTGGATGCTGGTGTAGACATTGTTCAATCTGTTCCAGATGAACCCAAAAATCTCGAATCTTGATTTGCCGATCGCCTTGTCCCAAACGTTCAATCTGTCCATCCACTTGGTAACGAGCCAAGGTGGTGGTGCGATAGAAACTCATTGGAGCATTAGACCCAAAACGCAAGCCAATCCAGTCTGCCGACCAGCGATCGTCCACGGAAATTAAGCCAGGAATTTCGACATACAGCGTCCCGATCGCCCCCGCAGGTAAGAGTTGATGGTGGGCATCTAAAACCACCCGATCTCCAAGCTGGCTAACCCGTTCTCTAGCTAAGGCTGCACCTTGCGTCGGAGCAAGAGTAAACCAGTCTCCGATCGGAAGGAAGTCGCTCAGCGGATCACTACAGTAAATCTGGCATTGGGGAACGATTTGCAAAAACCGTTGCACCTGGGACGGAGACAGATCCGTTCCTACAATCCAAAGACGACGCAACGAAGCCAACCGGACAGAGGATCGATCCACTAGGCTGACCCACAGATTCACCCATTGATTAAAACAAGGACTGGTGAGCCAGAGGTCAGAGATCCCCGATTGGTCGATCGATTGCGCGACTTGGGTAGGTGCTGTGCTTAGGGTTGACTCTGGATGCAAAACGATCGTCTGTCCTTGAATTAACCCACCCCACAATTCATGCAACGCTAACCCAGAATCCAGTGGCGCAAGGGACAGTACGATCGCAGAAGCTTCAGCATTCCCCTCAGCATCTACCGCAGAATCCACCCTTGCAGCCATCAACAGCGCTACTAGCCCCCTGTGGGAGAGGGCTAATCCCTGATGGACATCCACAATGCAAGCCAAGCTGTCCTCCACCAAATCCAGATCGAGATTACTGGAGGCATACTGTGTTAGACCATTTTGCAGACTCCCTAGGGCGATCGTGGGAACGGGCATCGAGTCCGTAATGGCACCATCGAATTGCGTTAGCAACCATTGAATATTCGCTAAAGTATGCGATTGCTCAGCCCATGGCTTGTCAGGATGCAACCACAGGAAGGCAGCCCCTAGCTTGAGCAATGCAACGCTAGCAACCACTAAGTCAATTGATTTCGGTAATGCCACGGCCACCCGATCGCCCTTTTGCACACCGATCGTCTGTAGATGGCGAGCCCATTGATTCGCCCGTTGATTCAGTTGGCTGTAGGTTAGTGGGGTTACATTCACTCCTACGATCGCCACCGCCTCGGGGCACCGTTCTGCCTGGAGTTCAATCTGGCGATGGAGGAGAACAGACTGAACGGATTGAGCCACAGACAACACTTGCGAGTCCCGATTCCAGGCTGCACTTGCCAACCGTTGGGCCTGTGCCTCCGGCGTGAGCAACGGTAATTCATCAATCCGCCGATCGGGATTGGCCACAATCTGTTCTAACAGGGTTTGGAAATGACCCAACATTTGGGCGATCGTCGCCGCATCAAACAGTTCCGCATTGTAGTCAAAGACCGCCCCCAGACCTTCATCCTGCTCCCGCATCACCAGAATCAAATCGTATTTGGTTTGACCGTGATAGATGTAGCCAAACAGCGACGTCATCGTCAAATCCGGTAGCTGTACAGACGCCATACCCCGCCCATTGGACCAAGGCGGATTGAGGGCAAATTTCACTTGAAAGAGGGACAGTAAGTTTTGCCCTTCAGGACGAAGTTCTTCAATGATTTTTTCAAACGGGACATCTTGGTGGGCATAGGCTTTCAACGTCGCTTGGCGCACCCGATCGAACAACTCGCGAAAGGTGGGATTACCGCTGCACTGGGTTCGCAGAATCAACGTATTCGAGAAAAAGCCCAGTAGTCGCTCAGTTTCCACTTGGCTACGCCCCCCGCTGGCAAAGCTGATCAGCAGTTCCTCTTGCTGGGTGTAGCGATAAAGTAACAATTCAAATGCCGCTAGTAAGACCATAAATAATGTGCCGCCTAACTGCTGGCTCAGCACGGTTAACTGGTCATTCAATCCCTTAGGCAACATCCGGGCACTACGATCGCCTTTGTAAGTTCGAATAATAGAAGGCCGCAGTTGGTTATAGGGAAGATTCGCAATGGGTAAACTGCCCGACAG
This sequence comes from Alkalinema pantanalense CENA528, assembly GCF_050753345.1. Taxonomy (NCBI): domain Bacteria; kingdom Bacillati; phylum Cyanobacteriota; class Cyanophyceae; order Leptolyngbyales; family Leptolyngbyaceae; genus Alkalinema; species Alkalinema pantanalense. The sequence continues at coordinate 22,352 of NZ_JBLZFX010000015.1, forward strand.
TTGCTGTTTCCAGTAGCTCAATTGCCGATCGAGAACCTCGCCCTGCAGCCAGTTCCGTTGCCAATGGGCAAAATCAACATACTGGATCGGTAGCGGGGCTAACGGGGAAGGTTGGCCCGCGATCAACGCACAGTAAATGGCTGTGAAGTCCTGATAAAACACATCGGAGGAGGCCCCATCACAGACTAGACAATGCAGATTCCACAGTAAAAAATGCTCATCTGACCGCAACCGTAACAACAAAAGCCGCAACATGGGGCCATTGTTTAAATCGATCGGGTGGTGGGCTTCCTGGGTGGCAAGGCGATGGGCCTCAGCCTTTCGTTGTTCCTCCGGTAGGTGTTGCAGATCGACGATCGGCAAATTGATCTTGACCTCCCCATGAATCACCTGGGTTGGCTGACCATCTACCACTGGAAACGTCGCCCGAAGCACTTCATGGCGGTTCACAACTGCTTGAAGACTCTGCTCCAACACCGCAAGATTCAAGTTGCCAGTAAACTGTACCACCACGGGCATGTTGTTAGAAGAACTCTGCGGCTCAAACTGTTGCAACATCCAGAAGCGCTGCTGGGCAAAGGAAAGCGGTAATTGTCCTGATCGATCAATTGGCACGATCACGGGTAATTGTGCATTGGCACTCGCGATCGCCTGCTGCAAAAACTCAATCAGTTCTGCTTTGCGAGCTTTCATTGCAGCCAACAGATCTCCTGACAGGGCATCCTTGGCTGCACGGTAGCGAAGCCGATCGCCCTCCAACCACAATTGCACCTCCCGTTGACGCAATTCCGATAGAAGTTCATCTAATGTTGCAAGTCCCATGATCTCAAATCTCCCCCTTCGCTAATGCCCCAAAGTAACGAACGAACTGCAGATATAACGGAATGACTGTTCCGCTTATAGTTCGCCCTCTTCATAGTCGTCAGCACCGTCTACGATCGATGCATTACCCGACTGAGTGGCCCAGCGCAAAGCTTCCACTCGATTGGCTAGCTCAGCCACCGTGGGTAAATCAAACAGGCTGGGTAGGGGAATTTCAACTTGGAGCGCAGGACGCAGGCGGGACACAATCTGAATGGCTAACAGGGAATACCCACCTAGCTCAAAGAAATTGTCGTGAATGCCGACCCGATCGAGGCTCAACACATTGGCCCAAATTTCCGCGATCGTTTGTTCTACGGGTGTGCGAGGAGCAACATAACTTTCGATCAAATCTCGCCGAGTCGCCTCTGGTGTGGGTAAGGCTTTGCGATCGACCTTACCATTGGGCGTTAGGGGCAGGGTCTCCAAGACCATGAAGGCATTGGGCACCATGTAGTCCGGCAGTTTGCCTTTCAAAAACTGGCGCAGGTTTGCTGTCAGATCTGCACTGTTCCCCTGGGGCACAACGTAACCCACCAACGTTTTTTCGCCGGAGGTTTCTTCGCGCACGGTTACGATCGCTTCTTTGACCCCTGGTGCTTGCAGCATGGTCGCTTCAATTTCGCCCAATTCAATCCGGAAGCCCCGCACCTTGACTTGGTTATCAATGCGTTGGAGATATTCCAAATTGCCATCGGGTAACAGTCGGACTAAATCCCCAGTGCGATAGAGACGACCGTTCGGCTGGGCGCTCAAACGATCGGGGATAAACCGTTCCGCTGTCAATTCGGGCCGATGCCAATAGCCCCGTACCACCCCTGTGCCACCGATATACAGTTCACCTGGTACACCGATCGGTACCGGCTGTTGGCATTCATCCAACACGTAGACCTGGGTATTGGCGATCGGTCGCCCGATTAAAACTTGGGTGGCATCTGGGGACACGGGATAACAGGTAGACCAGATTGTGGTTTCCGTTGGCCCATACATATTCCAGACTTCCTTCACCCGTTGGGTCAGATCCTGCGCCAAGGGTAAAGTGAGCGCTTCTCCACCGCAGAGGATTTTCAAATTCGGGGAGATTGTCCAACCTGAAGCTAGGAGCAATCGCCAAGTAGCAGGGGTGGCCTGCATGATTGTGGCTTGCGATCGGGCCAAGGTGTGCAGCAGGGCTTCTCCATTCATGGCCGTGGCACGACTGACGAGAACCGTGGTTGCACCCACAGTCAGCGGCAACAGCAATTCCAGCACCGCAATATCAAAGGACAGCGTGGTCACGGAGAGAAGGACATCCTGAGCTTGGATACCCGGTTTTTGCGCCATGGTTTGCAAGAAGTTAACCACTCCTCGGTGGGGAACCTGTACGCCCTTAGGTTTGCCCGTGGAGCCGGAGGTGTAGATGACATAGGCCAGATGATCCGGCGTCACTGGGGAAGCCGGAGATTCACTGGCTTGCTGAGCGATCGTCGGCCAATCGCGGTCGAGGAGCAGGGTGGCCAGTTCACCCGACGGAACTTGGTGGGCCACTGTACTATCGGTCAGCAACAGGGCTAACTGAGCATCAGCCATCATGTAGGCCAGTCGATCGGTTGGGTAACTGGGATCGAGGGGAACGTAGGCTCCTCCCGCTTTCAGAACTCCCAGCATCGCCACCAGTAGCTCTGGCGATCGCTCTAGGCTAATTCCCACCAACGTATCCGGCCCCACCCCTTGGGCTTGCAAATAATGGGCCAGTTGATTGGCACGGCGATCGAGATCGCCATAGGACAGGCGTTGCTCTTCATACATCACTGCCGTGGCTTCTGGCGTTACGGCAGCCTGCTGGGCCACGAGGTGGTGAATGCAGACATCCGATGCATAGGGAACTTGGGTTTGGTTCCATTGCTGGATCTGTTGCCACTCCTGCGGCGGCAGCATGGACAACTGCCCGATCGCTTGATCGGGAGCTTGCACGATCGCGCTCAGCAGCGTTTCCAATTCCGCCATCCGTTGCTGAATGGTTGCGCCGTCAAATAAATTCGTGTTGTATTGGCATTCCAGGGTCAGCCGACCGTTCAATTCCGTTGCATTGACAAACAGTTCAAAATTCTCGTAGGCGCGGGGATTGGAGAAAAACTCCACTGTCAACCCATCAAAGGGTAATTTACTGCTATCTAAGCCCTGGTCAATATTCAGCAGAATTGGCGCGAGGGGGATGCGGCTGGGATCACGGGGAATGCGTAGCTTTTGCACCAAGCTACCGTAGGTGAATTGCTGGTGATCGTAGGCATCAAGAATGGTGGATTTCCGAGCCGCTAAATAATCCTGGAAGGATTGCTGGCTGTCCACTCGACTGCGCATTGGCAAGAGGCTTACACAATGCCCCACCAGGTTATACAATCCGCTGGCTGCTTGGCCTGCCGCCAAGACTCCTACCACGACATCGGCCTGTTGCGTCAGTCGAGCTAACCAAGCTTCAAACCCCGCAAGCAGGACGGACATGAAACTACAGCCTGCGGCTTTGCCCAATTGCTTCAGATCGGCGACCAATTGCGGCGAGAGGTCATAGTCTTCCCGATCGGCGTTGAAGGTGCGGAAGGCTGGACGCGATCGATCCGTCGGAAAATCCACAACCGGAACGGAATCTGCAAATAACTTGAGCCAATATTGCTCAGCCGCCTGAGCGTCTGGACTCGCGGCTTGATCAGCGACCTGTTGGGCATAGTCACTGAAGCGATCGATGGGTTCGAGTTCTGGTGTTGTTCCTGCTTGATATGCCGAGTAAAGTTGTCCCAAATCATTCATCAAAACCGCCCAAGACCAACCATCGCAAATAATGTGATGGGCGGTGACGATCGCGAAATGCTCGTCCGGTTGCAAACGGTACAGTTCCACCCGCACCAAGGGGCCATGCTCCAAGTCAAACGGCTCTTTGACAGCCTGTTGGCGACGTTGAGCAATCCGGTCATTACGTTCGGCCTCTGGCAATTGCGACCAATCCGCCCCCGTAATCTCCAGAACCAGATCATCGTTAATGCAGAGATGTTGCCCATCGGGACTCAGGGTCGATCTCAATGATTCATGGCGCAATACCAGGGACTGAATCGCTTGTTCAAACGCTTTGAGATCGAAGCCTCCCTTGAATCGTAGTGACTGAGACTCGTTATAGGCACAGTTAGCTTCTTGGCCCATCCGCACCGAGGCCCAAATTTCTTTCTGAGATTCTGTGGCAGGTGCAGTTAACAGAACTTCTCCATCGGCAAAAGGGTCAAAATCAACCTTAGTTGCTGTGGGATTGAGGTTGGGATGTGCTGAAACCATAGTTGAATGACGCGATAGAAAGGGTGAATGAATTGGAAAAGGCAATGGAAATAAGGTTGCAAAACTCAGAATAGTGAAAAATGGATATTAACGATAAACAATGCTGGCGAGTTGGTTAGTTTATACTATTAAGTCTAAAATAGAAATCACGAAGATAACGCCAAAGATTAGTAACAAAGCTTATAAAAGAGGACTGCAACTTTACAAAGCAAACTTGCTGTTATTCTCATTTCTGCAAAGTAAATGTTGCAGATTTCAAGTTAATCAAGCTTTTTTGCAAAGATTTTAAGGGTATGGGTAATTTTTGCAGTCATTCCCCGCAAACGACGAATTCCCGAATAGAGAACATCACTCTTTGTTTGGGGACAGCGATCGCTGAATAAGCCAATCAATTTGATTTTAAGTGAATCCTTGAATGCTGATTGACCGGGAGGCGTAGGGTTTAAGCCTAATTTACGCAAATAGTAATTTACTTGATGAACTCTTGCACGTCGATCGTCGGATTTGAAATCAAAATGTATCCCTAGGGCGATGGAATATTGTTCTCCATTCTGATACCAGTGGGGCGCACAAACGGGATGGTGAACGCCTTTACCCGCTGTCATGGGATAGACGTAGGCCTTGGCTTGCTTTGCATCGCTATAGGTTGCCGCCGTTAAATCACCGATGTAAAAATTTTCCAATTCTTCTTCGGTCAAAATGCTGCGATCGTGGCCATCGAAAAGATTGGAAGTACGATCGCCATGCATTTGCATGAGAAATGTGGATTCATGGTCAATGTGATAGGAGGTGACAGCACGGGGAGATGCAATAAAAATGTAGGCATCAATCCAAGACATTTCCTGCCGTAGGGGTTGCCCAGTCAACTGTTCTAGTTCATCAATGATTTGATTGACTAGAGCACAATATTCCGGATCGCGCTGTACGCTGTATAGCAATAGCCAGGATTCGGAATGCTCAATGTTGGCAATAAACTCCGGCAACTTTTCCTGCAAATCCTCCTTGAGGGTGGCATCCGTCCATTTCAGGTGCTTGGGCATTTTGCTGGCCTGACAACGGATGCTTCCAGGGCCATACTGAATCAAGGTATTTGCCAATTCCACTAAGCGGGGCAATTGCATCAAGGAATGATCTGCCAAATAGTGGGAATACATAAAGGGCAAACGATTAAATTTGTCCCGAAAATCGGGTGACGGTTCAAAAATGAGATCGGGTCGCATCGCTGGTGGCAAAGGAGAAAGAGAGTTTGCTTGAAGAAATGACATCGCGATTCTCTCAGAGTGAGTCAAACTTATTTACACTGCGGTCACTTGACGGAAATAAAATCCGTGGTAAGCCGCAACAAAGCGATCGGGATGAAAGGGAATCGTACAGGTGCGATCGATGCGCCAGCGATCGACGAGTTGATAGCCTAAGGCCGCCAAGTCCGCCACAAACTCCCCATCGTTTTGAATCTTATAAGGCGCATAGGAACCCCAAAGATTTTGCAGTGTGATGTATTGAGCGCCGCTATAAAACGGGACATGATTAATAATCAAATGGCGGGGTTTGACGGCCAAGGGTCGCACAATTTCTGCCAGCGAAAGTTCCAAATATTGCAACGTACCGCAGGTCAGTAGAATGTCCTGCCCGTCTGCTGCTGCAAAACGACTGGTATAACTCAGACCAGGACTGGGAATCCGCTGGATTAACTCCTGGCCCACCTTGACCTTCTCCGGCACATCGCAGACTTGCCATTGCAGCCCCACCGGATAGGACAAAAAGCGACGGTAAGCATAGTAGCCTTGACCTAAGTTTCCCCCCAAATCAAACACCGTTGTGCTGTTCCCCAACGCTTCCCGCAACCAGACTAAGACTGGATAGTCGATCGGTTGAAAGGTATTCAAATCCTCTAGCGTCAGGGTCTGGGCCTGATCAACGCCATGTAACGAGGCATGGTTGTAGCCTGCTTGCATGGTTGGAGGAATGGCCTGCGTGGCCTCGGCAAAGGAAGCAAAGACCCCACGATAGGCATTAGCGGTTCTAGGAAAGACCCGATGGTAGGCATAGTAGTCCGCCACGATCGGTAACTTACTCACCAAGGTTGTCAGCGCAGCCTTGACCGAAAAGGGTCGGCGGTGGGAATAGCGGACGCGAGGCTGCCCTGGTACTGAGCCAACAGTCATGATCACACCCCTTGTAATTGCAGATATTTACCGGGCCGTTCTGGATCGGGAACAAACCAGGCAGGATTCCCCTGGGGGTCTCGGCCTAGGCGTGCACCGGGCTGAGGTGGCTGATTGCGATCGGCCTGGACGCCTACCGTTGTTCCCGGTAATAGCCCCGCCGCTTGCAGTTCCGCAATGCTGTCCTTAAAGGCACGGGTAACAAACTCGATCTCTTCATCGGTGTGCGCCAGGGTGAAGAAGCAGGGACGATGTTCCCAAATGTGCACCCCCCGTTCCCGCAGCAGGTAGAACAATAAACTGCCGTAGGTAGCTTCGGGAGCGTAGGTAACGTAGAAGAACGAGCTAAAGTGGGCAATTTTAATCGGAGCCTGGACGCGATCGCAGTGTTGTTGCAGATGGGTCGCAAAACGATCGACCTTCGCCGCCAGTTCCTGTTGCAAACTAGGGCCTGCCGCTTGTAGCCGTTGCAGCACCACTTCCGCCGCCGCCAACGCCATGGGGTGCCGCACAAAGGTTCCCGCAAAGAACGTCACACCCACTTCCGGGAATGAGGCATCGCCAAACTGCCATTGCCCCCCATCCAGCGCATCCATAAATTGCGATTTGCCCGCCACGACGCCAATGGGTAGCCCACCACCAATCACTTTGCCATAGGTGGCCAGATCCGCCCGAATATCAAAGTAGGCTTGGGCACCGCCGGGATGGACTCGGAACCCGGTGACCACTTCGTCAAAAATCAAGGCAGTCTCCGAAGCTTCCGTCAGTACCCGCAGATCTTTGAGGAAGTCGCGCGGTTGCAATTCAGGACGGCGGCTCTGCACGGGTTCCACCAGAATTGCGGCCAGATCATCGGCCCGATCACGGAGGATTTGCAAGGATTCCGGAGTGCCGTAATCTAACACCAAGACATTCTCAAACATCGAAGGCAGAATCCCAGGAGCCGCAGGCAGCGATCGCAGTTTTGGCCCACTGCGGACAATCACTTCATCAAAAGTGCCATGGTAGCCCCCCGCAAACATTGCGATCGTGCTGCGTCCGGTGACGGTACGGGACAACCGCATCGCCGCCATCACCGCTTCAGACCCGGTATTACAGAAGGCCACCCGTTCCATCCCTGTAATTTCTGTGACCATCTTGGCCACCCGACCTGCCAGGGGGGTTTGCGGGCCAATTTCAATTCCGGCATCCATTTGTGCTTTGACCGCTTCCGCCACAAAATCCGGAGACCAACCAAAGAAGTTCAGCCCAAACCCATTGGTCAAATCAATATATTCATTGCCATCTACATCCCAGAGCTTGGAACCCTTGGAACGCTCGGTCACAATCGGATAGACAATTTCCTTCAGCAGTGGCGTGAAGCCGGAGACGGTACGCGGATCAGCTAGATAACGGCGATGTTCTTGGGTTTGCCGCTTGGATTCCGCAGTACGACGAACATAGCGCTGGATGATGCGATCGAGGGCAGTTTGCTGCTCGGCAGTGAGGGTATGGTTATTGGTTTTTTCAATTTTGGCTCCTGGCCCAAAGTTTTTCTTAGGGGGAGCTGTTTCGGCTGCTTGGCCCGTCGTAGGCGGTTGGGCCGCACTCGCTTTTGCAATGCCGTTAGCCGTACTTTGAGCGCTGCCATTGGCATTAGCACTGCCATTCGCACTGCCATTTACACTACTACCATTTGCACTGCCATTAGCCCCATTGGAAACGTAGCCATTGGCCGCTTGCCCATTGCCAACAGGAGGCTGAACGATCGCACCTGCAGCCCCGCCTCCATTCAAGATTTGTAACTGCTGAGCCATGATTTGCAACTGTTGGGCAATCACCGCCTCGATCGCGCGGGTCTGTTCAGGAGAGGCAGGGGCGATCGGGCTGTAGGAACCATTGCCATTGCCATTGCCATAGTTGGCCGCAGGGGGAGGAGAGGTCATCGGTAATCCAGAAACAACAACTGGGGTGGGTGGAACCGCAGAAGCCACGGTCGGTGCAGGCTCCTCAACCACCGTCGGAGCCGGAGCCGGGAAGGCATCCACAGGTAAAAAGCGATCGAGGTGCTCTGACAGGCTGGCTAAGTTGGGATAGTCTTCGAGTAAATTGCGGAAGGTGAGTTTGATTTTGAACTTCTTCTGCACCGCCAGCGCCACCTGGGTCAAGGTCAACGAATCCATGCCTAAATCTAGGAAGGTACTCGTCAAATCTTCGCTATCCAATTCAAAACCAGAAGTTTCTTCAAAAACTTCTTGTAACAGAGGAATCAAACGTTTGATGCGGGGTTCAGCCATAGGAGAAATCACCTCAGATTGGACAGCAGGGAGATTCAACGGAACATTCAACAGGGAAGCTACGGGCAAGACTTGGGTGGGAATAGATTCCGGTTCCCGTACAGTTTCAGCCTCAGAACTGGCAAAGGGTTTGGGATCAATCCAATAGCGTTGCCGCTCAAAGGGATAGGTGGGCAGGGGCACCCGGTGACGGTACTCATCGGCGTAGAAGGCCGCCCAATCGATCGCCACCCCTGATAACCACAAATGCCCGATCGCTTGCATTAAACTGACCCATTCCCCCTCGTCATCGGCACTGCTGCCCAGGGAAGGAATGGCAATCTGCCGCTTAAGATCCTGGGCCTGCTGGCGCGCTAGGGTGGTGGCAGTGGTGCGGGGGCCGACTTCCAGCAATACCCGCTCCGGCTGTTGCCACAGGGTTTGCACGCCCTCCGTAAATCGCACCGTTTCCCGTAGGTGGCTGGCCCAGTACAACGGATCGGTGGCTTGCTCATCCCGAATCCAATCCGTCGTCACGGTTGACACAAAGGGAATTTGGGGCGGGGAAAGCTGGATTTGCTGAACCAGTTCCGCAAAGGGCGCAATCACCGGCTCCATCATCGGGGAATGGAAGGCGTGGGAGGTGTGCAAGGGTTTACAAATCACTTCCTCAGCTTCGAGTTCCGCTTGCAGTTTTGCCACCGCCTCCGTGGGGCCAGAGACCACACAAAGCGCAGGGCCATTAATCGCCGCGATCGCCATCTCTGCCGTCAGCCGAGGGGCGACGGTTTCCGCTGGCAGCCGCACCGAGAGCATCGTTCCCGGTGGCAACGCCCACATCATTTGGCCTCGCGTCGCCACGAGCTTTAACCCGTCTTCCAGGGAGAACACCCCCGCTAGACAAGCCGCTACAAATTCACCGATGCTATGGCCAATCAAAGCTGCCGGTTGTACCCCCCAACTGATCCACAGTTGCGCCAGGGCATATTCGATCGTGAACAGAGCGGGTTGGGTATACAGGGTTTGTTTGAGCCGTGCGGCGGCGGTATCCGCATCACCCTCAGCGGGGTAGAGGATGTCCCGCAGGTCGCAGCCCAGCAATGGTTGCAGAATTTCAGCACAGCAATCGACCGTTGCCTGGAACACAGGTTCCCGCTGGTACAGGTTTGCGCCCATGTGCAAGTACTGGGAGCCTTGGCCAGGGAACATGAACACCACGTCCGGCGGGGACGGCTGCGGGCTACGGGTGGCTGGACGCTGGGTTTCGCTAGGCGTTAAGACTGCGATCGCCGAGTCCCGATCGCGGCAAATGACAAAGCGCCGATGCTTCCAGCCTTTGCGTCCCTGCTGTAACGTGTAGGCCACATCCGCCAAGTTAACCTCGGTCGATCGCGAGAGAAAATCCCGCAGGTTGTCTGTGGCCCGATCGAGGGCCGTGGGCGTTTTGGCGGACAGGAGCAACAGTTGCACTGGACGGGAGGGGCTAGAGGGCGGCACGATCGGGGCTTCCTCCACAATCACGTGGGCATTGGTACCACCCACCCCAAAGGAGCTGACACCTGCCCGTCGGGGTGCATCACCGCGCGGCCAAGGTTGGTTTTGGGCATTAACGTAGAACGGGCTGTGGGCGAAATCAATTTGCGGGTTGGGGGCCGTGAAATTTAAACTAGCAGGCAGTTGCTCGTGGTACAGGGCCAGCGCCGTTTTCATCAACCCGGCCACCCCTGCCGCTGCCACCGCATGGCCGATGTTGCTCTTAATGGAACCGATCGCGCAGAATTGCTGGCGTTGGGTTTGCCGTTGGAAGGCTTGGGTCAGGGCTTCCACTTCGATCGGGTCACCCAAGGGCGTTGCAGTTCCGTGGGTTTCTACATAGCTGATGCTCTCCGGATGAACCCCTGCCATGGTTTGGGCCTGGACGATCGCCCCGGCTTGACCTTGGACACTGGGAGCCGTAAAGCTGACCTTATCGCTGCCGTCGTTATTCAGCCCCACACCCTTGATCACCGCGTAGATGCGATCGCCCGCGTCCAAGGCATCGGCCAACCGCTTCAGTACGACAATGCCCGCTCCGCTATTGAACATCGTCCCCTGGGCTTGGCCATCAAAGGGGCGACAACGGCCATCGGGGGACAGCATACTGCCTTCCTGGTAGAGGTAGCCCGTATTCTGCGGTGTGGTGATGGAAATGCCCCCTGCTAGGGCCAAGTCGCATTGATGGTTGAGCAATCCCTGCACCGCCTGCCCCACCGCCACCAGGGAGGTAGAACAAGCGGTATTGATGCTGACGCTGGGGCCTTGCAAATTCAGTTTGTAGGCAATGCGGGTGGTGACAAAGTCCTTTTCATTGGCCAGCATGGTTTGGAATGCGCCAACACGATCGATGATCTCTGGCCGCCCGCAGAGGTGCCGCTCAAAGTAGGTATTCTGGCCAGACCCGGCATAGAGACCGATCGAGCCAGGGTAGCTGTCGGGATTGTAGCCAGCGGTTTCCAAGGCTTCGTAGGCCAGCTCCAAAAAGACCCGCGCCTGGGGATCCATGACTTCCGCTTCCCGTGGGCTAATGCCAAAGAAAGCCGCATCAAAGTCTTCTGCTCCGGCGATCGTGCCCCGAGCTCGGACGTAGTTCGGATCATTGCGCAGTTCCGGATCAACACTGGGGTCAATTTCCTCGGGACTGAAGAAGGTGGTCGATTCGACATTATCAACTAGGTTTTGCCAAAACTCCGCGATCGAATTGGCACCGGGGAACCGTCCCACCATGCCCACGATCGCAATGCCATCGACTGCAGTTGCAGGCGATGGGGTTACAGGGCATAACAGTTGCTGGGCGTAGGGCGATTGCTGCAAGGGATGCTGCCAAGGCGTACTCGACTCCTGTTGCAGTTGCACCAAATACGCTGCCAATGACCGCACCGTGGGGTATTGGTATAGTTTGACCGCCCGCAGGGTGATGTTGAATTGTTTTTGAATGCGGGCTACCAGTTGCAACCCCAACAGCGACGTGCCACCCAGATCAAAGAAATTTTCTTCTACACTGACCTGATGTAGCCCAAGGACTTCTCCCCACAATGCCACCAGCCGTTGTTCTGTAGTGTTCCTAGCATTGACTGGAGAAACAGTGGTAGTCGATCGATCTGGTTTAGGTAGGGCTTGGCGATCGGCTTTGCCATTGGGCGTTAGGGGAATTTTATCGAGCACCACGATCGCCCCCGGCACCATATAGTCGGCTAACTGCTGTTGCAAGGCTACTCGGATGGTTGGAATATTCAAGGTCTGCTGGGGGTGTGCCGTCAGGTAGGCCACCAATTGTTTATCCCCCGGTCGATCTTCTCGCACCAGGACAATCGCATCCCGTACCCCCGGTTGCTGACTTAAAACCGTTTCAATTTCCCCCAGCTCAATGCGGTAGCCGCGAATTTTGACCTGGTGATCGGTACGACCGATAAACTCCAAATTGCCGTCAGGTAAATGGCGCACCAGATCACCCGTTTTATAGAGCTTGGCTTGGGAATCGGCTCTGAAAGGATTGGATACAAAGCGCTCTGCGGTTAGCTCAGGCCGATTGAGATAGCCCCGCGCTAAGCCATCGCCACCGATGTACAATTCACCGACAACGCCCATGGCCACGGGTTGCATTTGGTCATCCAAAACGTAAACCTGGGTATTGCCGATCGGGGTGCCGATGGGAATGGAAGTCCATGTGGGATCAAGGGGGCGTGGAATGCGATAGCAGCAGGTAAACGTCGTACTTTCCGTGGGGCCGTAACCGTTGATGAGCTGGGTGTCCGGCAACAAAGCTTGGGCTTGGCGAATGTGGGAAACAGACAGCGCTTCGCCTCCGGTCAGCAGTTCCTTCACCCCTTGTAAGGTTTCCGGTGCTTCAGCCACGATCGTGTTAAATAAAGCCGCCGTTAACCACATTGTCGTAATGCGGTAGGTGCGAATAATCTGTCCCAGGGTTTGGGGATCGGGCAACCCATTTTCGGGATAGAGCACACAGCAACCGCCATGGAGCAGTGCTCCCCAAATTTCTAACGTCGCCGCATCAAAGGAAACGGGAGCCAATTGTAAAAATGTTTGCTGACCATCGAGGGGCGTGTAGGTTGCACCGAAGACTAACCGCAACACGGCACGGTGGGGAATGGCAACACCCTTGGGACGGCCCGTGGAACCAGAGGTGTAATTCACGTAGGCCAGATGTTCAGCGGTGATCGAGACTTCCGGAGCCTGGGAATTTTGTGGCGCATCGACGCCCCAACCAGCATCCAAACAGAGAATCTGAGCCTGGGTTTGGGGGAGGCGATCGCGCAAATGGGATTGAGTTAGCAGCACCGGGGCTTGGCTGTCTTCTAACATGAAGGCCAAGCGATCGGCGGGATAGGCGGGATCGAGTGGCACATACACGCCCCCTGCTTTTAAGACCCCCAAAATCGCCACCATGGATTCGATCGATCGATCCATGGCGATCGCGACCAAGGTTTCAGTCGTGACACCTAACTCTTGTAATTGGTGAGCAAGAAGATTGGCGCGATCGTTCAATTGACGATAGCTCAAACGTGCCCCATGCAATTCCGGGAAGGATGGTAGAATGACTGCAATAGAATTGGGCTCGCGTTCCACTTGGAATTGAAAAAGATGATGAATACAACTATTGCGGGGATAGTTAACATTCGTCTGGTTCCAGGGATAGGAGATTTTCTGATAACTGGAGTCCACAATCTGTCCCATGGTCGCTATCCTACTAAAACACTAAGCAAAACAGTTATCTGCAAAACAGTCGCACATAAAAATATCAACAAACCCAAACATTTAGAAGGCAAAATTACTACTGTTCAATAGATTTCTAACAAGCAGTAAGCTAGTACGGTAAGCGTAACGTAATAGTAATCAATAAACAGTAATCATAACTAGCCCTCATCATCCACAATTACAAGCAGCATTCACAAACAGCAAGCAGGAGCGATGAAACCAATTAGCAATGAAAATTCATTGATAGTTAAAAAATCGATGGCTTGAGGCTTCATGCTGACAACAGTAATTAGATCTCGATTTCACCACCTATGACCTGTCATGCGAGTCAATTGTTAATGTCTCTGTCAATTAATGACTAATCATCAAATGTCATTGAGTCAGGTCAAGCGGGAATGGAAATCACCGATTTTCAGGGGTTTTAGCCGTTAATCTACACTTACCGTCAGTGCAATCAGTCAGTGCAATTCACTCACCAGTTAACAAAATTTATATCTTAAGATATGGAAACTCATAGTAGCTGGGTAGATGCAATCAATAACTGAACCATCGTATAAGTCATCGTAGTAGACAGGCATTCTGTAACAATCCCCTGCAATCATGTTTTCATCGATACCAGGTTCTATTAGGCCCTAGGAAATTCTTGCTGCCAGGATCTCAATCCGTTGCAGACTATCTATTGACACTAAATCATCGAAAGTCCCTTTTAGACTGAGGAAGACAGTCAAACCAAGGCAAAAATAGTCACGATAGAGACACAAACCCAAAAATTAATCTCAAGCGAACTTTTTCTGGATGTGGGAAAGCACTCCCTAAAAGTACTATCCCTAGGACAGTCACAGATCACAGACAATCACTGAACAGTAGAGAGCCGTCCAGAATAGAGATTAGAAATTTTTTCAAAGAACTTAGGAACAAACCCAGTAAAACCGACGTCTAAAGTTACATATCCAAAGTTACATACCCAAAATTTAATTCTTCGAAGATACATAGCTAAATCAAGCGGATAAATCAAGACGACAAAGAAATCATCAGAACAAACTTATCAAAAGTGTGAGTTGAGAAGTACAAGTTGAGAAGTACAAGTTGAGAAGTACAAATCCAGAAGTACGAGTGCAGCAAGAATTCTAGTAGTAAGAAAATAACATTCCTCACTCTATCTTAATAGACTCATTTTAGATAGATTCATGTAATCTTCATGCAGTTTTTCTGAGGCTCAATGGGATCAGAAATGCCCATTTTTCAAAAATTTGCTGTATTTCGAAGAATTATCGTAATTGCGACCGTATCCTTTCTTCCTTTTTCAACATCGCTTCCATTGAAAAAGTGAACACTCAGTAAATTCAAACTCGTTAATTGATTAAGGGATGTAAATTTGTTTTTGATCAGAGTTTTATATTGACTCAAGTTCTTCTTTTCTCTGATTTTTATACCTCTCTAGAGAGATGCGATATTTGAAATTACAGCATTCATTTATCGTTCCGAAACGGATAACTGCCATTACAAGAACTAGCTACTTTCAATTTATTGGATTAATAGATTGAACATTGTCATTTATTCACACAGACATCATTCTCAGAGTAGATTTTAAATCTAGCTAGCGGAAGATTTTTCAATCAAGATTGTTTTGAGCGATCGGCCAGAAATGTTCACCTTACTATTAGATCCTAGACCCGTGACAATAAATCTTGAAGCTTACGACCAGATAAATCCGGTACGCGCTTATATCCTCCGCTGGAAAGGCGGGGTTTTACACATTCACTCGATAAACCTGTTGGTAATACCGCTGGTAGTCCTCTGAAAGCAAGGGTTGCCACCAGTCTTGATGCTGCAAATACCAATCGATCGTTTGGCGTAGTCCCTGTTCAACCGTCATCTGAGGCTGCCAACCGAGTTCCTGCTGAATCTTACTAGCATTAATGGCATACCGTCGATCGTGTCCTAGCCGATCTTTGACAAAGGTAATTAAGGTCTCTGCCGGTCGAATGGGTAAATCAGCCACCCGTTGATCCATCACTTGACAAATCATCCGTACCAGATCGATATTTTTCACTTCATTGTTGCCGCCAATGTTGTAGGTTTCACCCGGTTGGCCCGCATGAATAACCCGATCGAGGGCCGCACAATGATCCCCAACGTACAACCAATCCCGCACATTCTGACCATCGCCGTACACAGGCAACGGTTTACCGAGCAAAATATTGATGCACATGAGCGGAATTAACTTTTCAGGAAAGTGGTAAGGCCCATAGTTATTGGAGCAATTGGTGATCAGCGTCGGCATGCCATAGGTGTGGAAATAGGCACGCGCTAAGTGGTCACTTCCCGCTTTAGAGGCCGAGTAGGGGCTATTGGGCGCGTAGGGCGTGGTTTCACAGAAAGCGGGATCCTCCGGGGCAAGGCTGCCATACACCTCATCGGTGGAGACATGCAAAAAGCGATAACGATCGCGACCAACCTGAGCTGCATCGGCCTGCCAATGGTGTCGAAAGGCTTCCAACAACGTGAACGTCCCCACCACATTGGTTTGGATGAAGCTACCCGGATTGAGGATCGATCGATCAACGTGGGATTCCGCCGCCAAGTGGGCCACGGTGTCGATCGCCTCCTCTTGAAGCAGCGTTTGCACCAATGCCGCATCACAAATGTTGCCCTGGACAAAGCGAAACTGGGGATGATTTTGTAGAGACGCGAGGTTATTTAAATTGCCCGCATAGGTCAGCGCATCCAGCACCACCACCCGATCGTTGGGATATTGCTGACACCAATGATGCACAAAATTAGACCCAATAAAACCCGCTCCACCTGTGATTAAAATTCGGCGATCGAGGCGGGCGGGAAATTGGGAAGCAAGAGATTCCTTCGACATAACAGATTCTAGGTTCCAGGTACCAAATTCCAAGCAACAGACTTTCAAGCGTAAACTTTAGGACTACACCAGCTCTACGTGGGAATCATCACCAATCATAAAGCGCAGGGCTTTGGGGCGGGATGGAGCCTCCGTTAGCTTGGCTCGCTGGCCAATCACACTATCCACAATCCGTTGGTGAATGCCCTCCACCTTGGCTCCCTGGAGCAGCATGCTATGTTCTAAATCCACCTCACGTAGGATGACGTGATCGGCAATGCTAGTGTAGGGGCCAATGAAGCTATTTTCGATATGGCAATTTGCACCAATGGCAACGGGGCCGCGAATAGTGGAGTTAATGATGCGGGTACCTTCGCCGATTTGAACTCGACCTAGGACTTGGCTACGATCGTCCACGATCCCGTGAACTTCCTTGTGTAAACGGGTGTCTAAAAGAATACGATTGGCTTCCAGCAAATCATCTTTTTTCCCGGTATCTAACCACCAACCCTGAAGTTGCCGCGCTTCGATCGCGCGTTGGTGATCAATTAAATCTTGAATGGCGTCGGTAATTTCCAATTCCCCCCGCGCCGAGGGTTGAATGCGCCCGATCGCCTCATGCACCGCTGCACTGAAGAAATAGATTCCCACCAGTGCCAAATTGGACGGTGGCTCTTTCGGCTTTTCCACCAGCTTTAAAACCCGTCCTGCGGCATCGACCTGCGCCACCCCAAAGGCCGTGGGATCATTGACGGCCCGCAACAAAATCAACGCATCAAGATTGCGCTCCTTAAAGACATTGGCAAAGTCATGGAGCGGATCGGGAATCAGGTTGTCCCCCAAATACATCACAAAAGCCGAATCGCCCAGGAACGGCTGAGCCGTTTTGACCGCGTGGGCCAGTCCCGCTGCTTGCTCCTGGAGAATGTAGGTAATATTGGCCCCAAAGCGATCGCCGTTGCCCGTTTTCGTACGCACTTCCTCGCCTGTTTCCGGGCTGATAATAATACCAATATCCGTAATGCCTGCGGCGACGATCGCTTCAATGCCATACCACAGCACCGGCTTGTTAGCAACAGGGACTAACTGTTTTGCCCCCGTATAGGTGAGCGGACGCAGACGAGTGCCTTTACCACCGGACAAAATCAGGGCTTTCATGAGAATCTCCAAAATGGGATAACAAATTGGGTCAGGAATCAGAAGGCGTAGCAGAAGTTGCCGTCAGCAAGGAATACTGCTGGAGCATTGATCTCAGGGAATGCCGCCAATGGCGAGGGGGGCCGCCTAGGATAGGCCATAACTGGCGGTGATCGAGCACCGAGTAAGCAGGCCGACGGGCGGGGGTTGGATAGTCAGCCGTGGTAACGGGAAGAATGGATTTTGTTTGAACCGGGAGGCCCAGGGCTTCCGCTTCTTCTAAAATTGCCACCGTAAAGTCATACCAACTGGCTACACCACTATTGGTGAAATGGTAAGTGCCTTGAATGACCGATCGCTTGTCAGCACGGATATTAGCTCGATCGCAAACAATCAGTTGCCCGAGGGCATGGGCAATATCCGCAGCCCAAGTAGGACTGCCAACTTGATCGGCCACAATCCTCAATTCTTCCTGGGTCGAACCGAGGCGCAGCATGGTTTTGACAAAGTTACTTTTACCATAGACCCCATAGACCCAGGCAGTGCGCAGAATCACATGGCGATCGCCCACTTGACGAATCCCCATCTCGCCCGCCAGTTTGGACTGGCCGTATACACTCAGCGGCTGCGGGGGATCTTCCACACGGTAAGGGCGATAGCTATATCCATCAAAAACATAATCCGTCGAGAGGTGCAGCAGCAATGCATTAAGCGCTTGGGCTTCTTGGGCCATCACCGTCGGCGCGATCGCATTAATTTGATTGGCTAATTCTGCTTCATTTTCGGCCCGATCGACAGCGGTATAGGCAGCAGCATTAACAATATAGTTGGGTTGGAATTGCCGAATACATTGGCGAATCTGATCGGGCTGGGTTAGATCGAGGGCATGGCGATCGAGGGCGACCACTTCTCCTACGTTGGGCAACACTGTTTGGAGTTCCTGGCCCACTTGCCCCGCCGCACCAATCAAAAGAATTTGGGTCATGCATCTACCTCTTTCCCATAGACTTCTGCCAACCGGAAGGATTGGCCCGCTTGATCTTTGGCGGATAAAATGGGTTCTCCCGAAAAAGGCCACTCAATGCCAATTTCTGGATCATTCCAGAGAAGACTGCGCTCGTACTGCGGTGCATAGTAATCCGTGGCCTTATAGAGCACTTCTGCAATTTCAGAAAGCACCACAAAGCCATGGGCAAAGCCGGGCGGCACCCAGAGTTGACGATAATTGTCTGCACTTAATCGACAACCGACCCACTGGCCAAAGGTAGCCGAAAATTTTCGCAAATCCACCGCTACATCGTAAATTTCCCCAACCACAGCCCGTACTAGCTTGCCTTGGGGCTGTTGGATTTGATAATGCAACCCCCGCAGGACATATTGCCCCGATTTTGAATGATTATCCTGCACAAAGCGAGCTTGAATCCCAGTGGATTCATAAAAAACCCGTTCGTTATAACTTTCTAAAAAAAAGCCACGATCGTCGCCAAAGACTTTCGGTTCTAGAATCAGAACCTCAGGAATTACTGTTGGAATTACCTGCATAAAGTTATCACAATACCAATCATCACAACACTAATCATCACAATACTAATCATCACCGCGACCAAGCCCCAACTAGCATTGCACCCGTTGGCCTATCCCAGGATCAGGTAACTGCTTAACATCACACTTGCACCAGAGTCAGACTAAACTGTCTCACGTTTTTAACGATCTTCTCTAACCATCTTGAATGTTTAAACTACTATTTAACTCTATATTCAACCCTGTCTCTAGCCTTAGGTTCAACCGTACCGTTACTAATTCCAACGTTGATCACTCAGTTTGCATTACTAGCCTTCTAGTTTAAGTTTATTGCGATTAATCATCTTCCATCTGATATAAATTCATGCACCTTAATCAAAACTTTTTAGAAAATTCATTGATCACAGGAGCCGAGTCAACCCATTATTTTGAACACTTCACCATCACGGGCTGGCAAACCCTAACCCACGATCGATCGAACCCATCCCAGCCAATTTGCTGTCATCCAACCGTAGATTCCCCCTAACGTAGCCCCTGTCACAAGCAGCGCAAGGAAATTAGGCATCAGACTAGTCATCACGCCCGCCGCCACTAGCGATCCGAGCATCCCGCCCAAGGCATTGGCTACAAGCCATCGTCGCAATGGTTGCGAGAATTTCCAGGAACGCTGTAAGCAGACAAGCTGAATCCAGGCTAGGACAACACCCATGAATGCCCCTGCGATCGCTTCCGAAGTATAGCGGCTCATCGCCCAAACTACACCTAACGGAAGATAGGGAAATACTGCAAGGTTCACCTGACCAAATAGCCAGTGGCGCACAAACAATGCCATGCTGCTTGCGATTAGCCAGCCCAAGCCTGTCCCGCAGATCCAACGTAGCAGCCACTTGGGTAGGCTGAAGCACCGCGATCCTAATCTCACAGACAGGTGTTGCTCAGATAGCTGCTGCTCAGATAGGTGACGATCGAGCAGGTGACGATCGCCCCAATTCTCCGAATACAACACCCAACCTTGCAGCCCCCCTAAGCAGAGGCCGGGAACGATTGCGCCCCCTAACCAACCCAGCAACCACAGCCAATTTGTCCCCCCAAAATAGCCAATCGTGCGATAAAGCGCTTGCCCTAACGGTAAACCTATCGCCAAGGCACTCGTACAGGCTAAGACCCAGGTCAGAGATCGGGCCGATCGCGGGGCTGTCTGTCGGGGGGATATCTGTTGGGGGAATGTCTGTCGATTCATGACTTGCGAGGCTCCCAAGGAAGCGGGGCTGGGGGAAGGGAAGAGAAGTCTGCCGATAGTGCAGCCTGCGTCGGCATTTGTGTCAGCATCTGAGGATCAAACACAACCGTAGCTAAAGGATCGCCCAAGACAATGTCTCGCCAGCCGACAAAGCGAATCGATCGATAGAATGCCGTAGCTAGATTTGCGCCAGAGAAATATTCGTTCAACAGAATCGCAGGGGAGCCAACCCCTTGACGTTCTGGTTCGTCAATGTAGCCCCGTCCCCCCGTCACACCTTGGGAGTCCCGCAGCAAATCCCCAATCAGGGACTGGCCTGTGCGGGTTGGGAAAAATGTACGGCCACTGGTGGACACCAACGTATCAACAATCGCCCCCGATCGAAACTGGAGACTTTGATAGTTCCGGCGATCGAAGGATTCATCATTACTCCCCCAAGAGGCATAGCCTAACAAATCAGCCCCCGTAACAAAGGACTGCCCAGGGGCCATCGTGACTTGCAGTTGAGGAAATTGATGTTGAATCTGTTCTTGGGCCAAACGAAGATCGTTATTGTAGTCCCCTTCAAAGGATTCCCAAGCGCCCTTCAGCTGCAATTGACACTGGGTTGGCCGATCGACCCCGCAGGACTGGGGATCAAAAATGTCGATCACCTGGGGATCACCCGTACTTTGGTTTTGTCCAATAGCATCTAGTAAAATAGACCCTGTCAGCACAGGTCGAGATTGCAACGCACGATCGACTAAGGCCAACGCATCTTCCTCCCGATAACCATCCAACCGGGTCACTAAATAGCCACCGGTTAACCGATGTTCAAAGGGATAGTTTTGCCGCCAGTATAAATTTGGGATCAACAATCCAAAGATCGTTTTACCCGTCAATTGTTGGTATTCCGTATCCCTAAAGTCGATCGGGGAAATTTTGTAATCTAGCGCCGCGATCGTGGAATCCAAAGATTGATTCTGGCGCAGAAAACGTCCTTCAATGTCTCGGTAAGGCACCTCTTTGATTCGTAGCGGAACCCCCTTCGTCAGCACAACATAGCGAATCTGATCCTGCCAATGTCTCTGATTCAAAAATTGCCGCAGCGGAGCTTCGACTTTTTGCTGGTAGGTTTTGTGGCTAATCGATTCAAATATCGGCAGGATGGTGCTGTCAGGCAAATCTAGGGTGAAGAGATGATCCGGAGGAATCCGCCGCCGCCGCATATAGTACTGAGCCACTCGCAAAGACGCGGGGCTATTGCGATTCGCCACTACGAGAACCCGATCGACCTCCCAATGACCTACGGTCGGTTGAAGACCATCGACCCAGCCCATGGGCGGCTCCACAGACCGGAAAATGCCTAACCACAGCAATCCCACCCCTAAGACAAGGCCGAAAGTAGCAAGAATACGCCGAAGATGTAGAGCGGACATTGGCATCGCTTATTTGAATCCATTGACTAGGGCAATCCATCGACAGGCTCCCCCCTCAATCCCGGATCAGGGAGCCCGGTTACTTTGCGCCAAGCCGTTACAAAGTCGCTGGCCATGGCGGGTGCATCCAGTTGAATGGTCGTGAGCAAGAAGGCCCAGGCTACGCGATCGGCAGCAGTCAACGATCGCGCCATCACCACATTAGTCAACCAACTGTCTAGGGATTGACCCGACGTCGGGAGTTCCGCGCTTCGTTGGTTGAACCATTGCTGACTCCAATCTACTAGCCATTGCGTAAAGTTGGAATCGCTGGGCTCGATCGACGAGATCGCTGGGGCTGGAGGCGCTTCTAAAATTAAGGAGCCGATCGTCCCAGCGGCGACAAAGTTATTTTGACGATCGCTCACCTGTTGAGCGTTGATGCGAATATTGTAGGATCCCGCCGCCGCTGCACTCCACGACCCACCCGGCGCGGTAATGCGATAGATTGCAGTCACCCGTTGATTATCAGGACTGGGCACAATACTCACCACTTGTGCCAACTGGGTAAAGTTATTCGGCCCCGTTACCGTAATATCTTGATCATCGATCGAACTGAGTGCAACCGTACTTGAATCCTGATAGGTCACAGCAAAGCTATAATCCTTGGCTGCCAGTTTGATCCCAGAATTCCAGGACAAGGTTGCGATCGGGGCGGTTAGATCGAATCGTAAGGCTCCCAGGGCCACCGATCCCAGGGAATTGCCGAGAATATCACTCACCTGATTCGCTTGTAAATTAAATTGATAGAGACCCCGATCGGCTTCATCCCAGCTTCCCCCCGGCGCATCCAAACGATAGGTCGCCGATAAAGAAGTTCCATCACCCTCTGGACTCGTACTGACCAAGGTAGCCATTCGCAATTCCCCCTGTGGCCCCGTCACGATAATATTGCGATCGCCCAAGGTTTGCCAGCTTACGCCTGTTATATCTTGATAGGTCACCGTAAACTGATAGGAATTACTGCCTGCCACCACAGGCACTAGGGCGTCCAATTGGACAGTCGGCGGTAAGAAGTCTACCGCAAAGGTAGCTAACGTTCCGGAAGCAGCAAAGTTTTGATCCAGATCGCTCAAGGCTTTCGGTTGAAGGACGATCGCATAATTGCCGGAGCCCGCACTATCCCAGCTTCCCCCCGGTGCTGCAATGCGATAAGTGGCAGTAATGGTTTCCGCATCCCGATCGCTACTAAATGCCAACAACTGTACCGGGATCGATGCGTTATTGGGGCCGTTAACCTGCAACGCATCGTAAAGAGAAATGCGTTGAACCGCCAAATCATCCCGATAGGTCACGGTGAATTGATAGTCGCTCCCTCCGGCCACGATCGCGCTTAATGGCCCAATCTGTGCAGTGGGTGGCGCAAAATCCACACGAAAGGTTCCCAAGGAGCCAGCCGCAATAAAGTTGCTGTCAATGTCGCTCACTTGATTGGATTGCAGATTTAGTCTATAAAGGCCGGTATCAGTCTCATCCCACAATCCCCCCGGTGCATCTAAACTGTAGGTAGCCGTCAGAATGCCGCCCGTGGCATCTTGACTAAGATTGACCAACTTGGCCGCTTGGAAGTAATTATTCGGCCCCGTTGCAACAATATCATCATCGTCGATCGTACTGCGCTTGACCGCAGTTGCATCCCGATAGGTGACGGTAAAGCGATAGTCATTACCACCACTTTGAGTGATGCTTTTTACATCAGTAGTAGCCGTGGGAGCAGTAACATCTGGAAGTAATAAGTTAGATTGTGGGATAATCTCCTTAACTTGGGTGTCGCTGGCCCAGAGTAGTTGAACAACCGCCCCTCCCGTATTTTCGTAATACTCTAGGCGGATATCATACTTTTGGCCTGCGACCAATGTGATTTGGCCTTGATCTTCTGTTAATGCATGATCAGCCCAATTATTAATTATCAGTTTTCCATCTACCCATAACCGAATTCCATCATCAGATCTTGTAAAAAAGGTATAGGTTTCCGAGTAATTAACAACTACTGATCCTAACCAGCGAACCGAAAAATCGTTAATTCCCACTTCCGAGGCCGGAGAACCCGCCCCCCAATCAAAATTAACGGACGCATCCGATCGCGTTAACTTCAGTTGGTCAAAGTTAGACCCGGCATAATACTGTCCTAGCAATCCATTCAAGGGTTGAGGTTCTGCCGCTAAAATCGCCGCACTGGCTGAAACCTGTGTGAAAAGGGGGGATCCCAACAACGCGCTTCCCACTTCATTGCCTATTTCATCACCTACAGATAACCCATTTAAAGGACTGGAATTCAAAAAATTTCCATTCGCAGAAAAAAGAGGATCGCTACTCACCATACTTCAATCTCTTTTAGAATGAATTCTGTTCAATTCGCTCATACTCTGGAAAGATTCTGAGCATTGATTAGTCAAAAAATCTATCTCAAGATTGAGGGTTTTCTCAGAAAATTTTCAACAAAGTGTTGTCACTATGATTCATTCCAGAACGTCATTCTAGATATAATTGACCTATTTCAGATCATTTAAAAAGTGACCTAGATAACTAACGAGTTCTGATAATTGCTGATAATTTCCGGGTTCAGTAGCTAACTAATTGAATACTTTCAACACGTTCTTAGAATACTGTATTTTGAATAAACTCGATCCACTTGTATCTTTAAAATATATTTTGCATTTAAATTTGTAGCTCGATTGTGTGTGACGCAAACGTTCGTAACACGATCGTTGGCAACTCCATCATTGATGACACGATCGTTCGTGACGCGCTGACGCGATCAAGCATGACTCAGTAACCACTTGTCAGTCATCTAGATCTCTACAGATCAACCACAGTGCCCTTTGATCACATCTACTTTGCCTCAATTCATCCTCTAAATTAAGACTTAAGTCTTCCTCACACATTCCCACAGGCTAGTATCTTGTACTACAACACAAGTCTTGTACGACAAGTTTGTCTAAAATAGTTTTTGTTCAAACAATAAATATTCTTAAACAACTCATCCGATCTCCTACAATCAAACGTCCTTGACAAGACCCACATCCCGATCGAGAATTGTGCCCGTCAATGAGGAAACATCCCATGAAGCCAAGCCACCCCTGGAATCCCTATCGGATTGTTCTAGGCTGTCTGACTACGACTATGTTGCTAGGAACCACACCCGCGATCGCGCAGGTTTGTCCTGCCCAGCTAGAGGGTCAAGTCAAATCAGCCCTGGGAGGTATTACTAACGGGCGTTGGGGTCTCCTCGTCCAAACCCAGGCTCCCATCGGGCAACGGCGCAATCTGGTAACTCTGAATGCAAGCACCCAACTGATTCCTGCATCCAATGCCAAAATTTTGACAACGGCAGCGGCCCTACAACGTTTGGGTGCAGACTATCGCATGCAAACCATTGCCACGGGCAATTCGATCGGCCCCAACCTAGCAACCTTACGAATTATTGGCCAAGGCGATCCTAGCCTGACAACTCAGCAGTTAGCGGCCTTAGTGACTCAGCTGCAGCAGAAAGGCATTCGGCAAGTGGATCAACTGATTGGGGATGAAACCTATTTTCAAGGGCCAACGATCAATCCAAATTGGGATGCCGAGGATATTGGGGAAGCCTACGCAGTTGCCATTAATCCCCTAATTCTCAATCAGAATGCGATTAACTTAACCCTACGTCCCCAAAACCTAGGCCAACCGTTACAAGTACAGTGGGAAGATGAAACCGATCGGCCCGATTGGAGATTAGTCAATCGATCGAGAACCGTTGGCCGTACCGCTGGCGAATCTGCCAATGCTTATCGCAATGGTTCTAGCATCGTCATTGATGCGGCCTTGCGCGTCGGGTCTGATCCAGAATTAGTCGGTGTTGCGATTCCAAATCCTGGCAACTATTTAGTCCGTAAATTTCGTAATTTATTAACCCAGGCAGGCATTCAAGTTAAAAATTCCACATTGGTAAAACAAAAAGCGGCTCCCCCCGGCGAAATTACCTTAGCCAGCGTCGTTTCTCCGCCCCTTTCAGACCTGCTCTATGAAACCAATCAAGAAAGCAATAATACCTACGCTGAAGCACTTTTGAAAACGCTGGGAAAACAGAATCGTACTAATTCTGGCAATACTACACAGGATGGCGTTACTGTTTTGAAAACAACGCTGACGACCTTAGGGGTTAACGCCAATCGCTATACCTTGGTGGATGGCTCCGGTTTGGCTCGGGGAAATCGAGTCAGTCCCGAAGCTCTAGTGCAAACCCTACAGGCGATCGCGCAGTTACCCACGGCGGATCTCTACAAACGATCGCTCCCCATTGCAGGTATGACAGGCACTCTGAAAAATCGCTTCCGGGGTACACCTGCTCAAGGAATTGTCTTTGCGAAAACCGGAACAATTTCCGGCGCGGTTTCCCTATCAGGCTACATCACGCCCAAAAACCATCCACCTCTAGTTTTTAGCGTCCTCGTCAATTCATCGACGGCACCTGCCACCATTCGTCAAGCGATCGATAATGTTGTCGTGACACTCTCCCAACTCAGCACCTGCGATCGGTCTTAAGAGAACAGCGTACTAGTAAAATCAAAGGAGGAGGATAGGAGATTGAAACACTCATACAATCATCGATCTTCATACCTCAAACCGTAGAATTTATACTATTTATCAATAACAGTCACACACATCGAGGAAACAGAAAACAGAATCAGCATTGCATTGTAGAATTCAGATCTGACAAACCATTAAAAGCATGTTTAGAACTTTCAACAACCCGTTGATCCCTTCTACTCACAATGCTGAATGCCAGCCATTAGAAGGCTTTCCAGTCCTCACGATTTAGAAAGAAGCCGTTGCCTTTCCCATTGGTGCAGGTCAGGCCATTCTTGCGAGATTGGCAGCTAAACCCATTCTTTTTCCAGGTTTTACCATAATCTAAGGTCGGATATTCGGGGGAATACATCGTATCGCTAACACAGAGAATTTCGGCTTTTCGAGCAGCTTTGGTTAACAAGAAACCATTGCCCCAGTCAAATTGACAGGACTTCGGCTGGGGTGGCATCGGGTTCAATTTGCTCAGGATTTCACAGCGGAGAATTTTGGTTTCTCTCCTTGCATCATCCAAGCTGTCATGGCTGATGCAAGCAATGTTTTTGCTAGGCATCAAAAAACCATCGCTATTCTCGATCGCCTTCGCAGGTTGCCCGATCGCGAACACAGCCGCAATACTTAAACCCATGATCATCCAATTACCGATCGTCAAACCCGCCAATGCCTTGTATGGCAATACTTTTGATTGCATAGAACGCTCCTCTAGTTTGCTAAACCAGTTATAGCAATTCCTTTATCGTACCCTTAACATCACCCTTACTATCTTGTTGCAGAGCCCTTTCTACAAGTGGTCAGCCGTTTTGTCATTGGCAACGAAAATAGGATGGCTAGGCTGGGCTATCGCGGCTTAGGGGAGCGTTATCAATCCTAAAAATGCAGTTGCAACAATTACAGTAGCGGTCAAATACCGATTCTACGTTTGAATCTGTAGCATTAATTAATCAATTTGGTATTAGGTCAAAGTCAAGTTGGGCGAAGGGCCAAAAATTCGATCGGTCAACTTCACATACCAAGCCGCAGCTTGAACCTGAATAATGTAGGCCATAGCAATAATTAAAGCAATCTCAGAACCTTGCTCTTTTCCAAAGGCAGTCATCGCGATCGCAAGGGCAATGGACAAATTACGCATAACGGTGCCGTACACCAAAGCAATTGCATCCCCTCGCTGAAAGAATAGTTTACCGACGACAGTACTAATGAAAAAATTTGCAATATATAAGATTGCTAAAGGAATCAGAAAAGATAACAAGATGCCAGGGTTGCCAACAATACTCTTCGCTTTGAGGGCCATGGCAACAAAGACAATCCCTAAAACCCCGATCGTTGAAAAACTGGGAAACTTCTCTTTGAGATTTTTTTGATACTTATCCATTCCCACAATTCGAATCAAAATCAGCCGCGTAGCAACTCCTAAAATCATCGGCAGAAACACAATAATGATAATTTGTCGGAAAATATCCACGAGGGGAATCTCGATCGCGGCTCCCATCAGCCACTTTGCATAAAACGGTGTCGCCAAGGAACCGAGGATTAAACCCACTACTGTCATTTTCACCGCAGCACTCAGATTCCCCTTAGCAAAGCCTGTCCAGGAAATGGTCATGCCACTGGTGGGCAGCAACGAAGCCAGCAGTAACCCCAGCAGCACCAAAGGCTGATCATGGAAAAACAGTTGGCCCAGTCCAAAGGCCATAAATGGGATAACGGCAAAATTCATCAACTGCGTCACCAGTTGCAGCTTGAAATCTCCCCCCGTTAATACCTTTTGAACTTGCAAATTGATCATCATAGGGTAGACCATGAGGAACGTTAGCGGAATCACCCAAGCCTTTAGTGGATCTGGATTCACTACGACGCCTATGACAATGCCTGTAATCATACAAATGGGAATCGACCAAACCAAATTTTTCTGAAGCAGCCCTAAAAATTTCCACACGATCGTTGCCCTCCGGTAGCATGGGTCAACTGCTTACAACTCAGTCAACCCAATATTGATGATCAATCGATTACGTTAGCCAAATCATCCGACAAATCATGATTTATGCCAGAAGCGGAGCATTTTGCCTCAACCGTTCCATTACAGCCTGCATGATTTGACTTCCTTCGTTCGCAATCACCTGGGCTTGTGGATCAGTAATCGCTAGAAACATCATCTTGGGATCAACCGCAGATACTTCAACTTGGCCGTTTTCGTGTTCCTGTACGACAACATTACAAGGGTAAAAGACACCCGCTTTATCATCGGTCTGTAGCATCCGATAGGCAATTTGGGGATGGCAAGCGCCTAGGATTTTGTAACGGCGGAAATCGACATCCAGCTTTTTCTTAAAGGCTGCTTGGGCATCAATCTCGGTCAGAATTCCCATTCCTTCTGCTTGAAGTGCTGCGGTCACCTGCGCGATCGCCTCATCAAAGGTGCAATTCAAAATTTGACTGAAGTGATAAGCCATCGGTTATAGCCTGCGTAAACAATATTGAGGGGCTGAGTTAAGGGGTCTGATAACCTGCGATGCAGGAATCGAACTCCGCAATCTACTTGATAATATAACTAAATAGTTGTAGAATGCAACTATTGAATTCAATCTCTTCAGAAATAACCTGTAGGCAATCATGACTTGCGGGTCATTTCCCCACTTAGCAACACTCCAGCGAGGCACCCCACCATGGTCAAAGAGTTTTCCCAATTCTCCCTGAAGCTACTGTTGGGGATGGTGATTCTTCTCTGGATCATCTGCTGGATCATCCCAGCACCCGCTTGGGCCATAGAATCTTCGATCGCCCATACTGTAACCCCCACCGTCACCCATCCAGCCGAGTTAACCAAAGCCATTCAAGCGATCGAAGACTTAGATCAGATGCGATCGGGGCTAGCGTCCACATTGGAAGGGCGCACCGAAGAACCGACGATGGCAACCATGAAAGAAGTTTGCCGTCCCGTAGGTATGCAGGCGCAACGACTCAGCCAAGAAAACGGTTGGCAGATCAAGCAAATCGCCGATAAATATCGCAATCCTGAACATGCGCCGGACAGTCCCCAAGCACGCCAAGCCTTGGCAACCTTTAGGAAAAATCCAGACTTAATGGGATTTTGGGAACACGAAACGATCGACGGTCAAGCAGGTACTCGTTACTATCGCCGCATTAATGTAGAAGCCAGTTGCCTCGCCTGTCACGGACAGAAAAATCAACGGCCTCAGTTTATTCAAGAGAAATACCTCGACGATCGCGCCTATGATTTCAACGTCGGCGACTTGCGTGGGATGTATTCCGTTTTTATGCCGGATCTACAAGCTGACATTCAATCTGCATTGCAAGACACGATTCAATAAATGATTGAGTAAAGATTCTCGACACATTGTTTCAGAGTTTTCATTAGCCTTTTCTTGACCAGTCGTCCATCTTGTCATTTTTAATTTTTTCTTGCTGTCAGTCACTTCTTACTAGGCAATTTAGTTCATGTTGAAAATTGTTCCCCCTTGGTTACACTCTACGATCGCGATCGTAATCATTATTATGCTGACCTTGACCGCAATCTTAGGCTTGCCCCCGACCTTGCCTGCGATCGCCGCCATTCAGCAATTTGAGGAACAACCGGGTCAAACCGTCTACCAGACCAGACACACCCTCAAGGATCAACAAAGTCGAAGCTGGCAAGCGATCGCCTTTAAGCGCATTAAACCCGATGGAACAGTCGTCTTGAATTTAAGACTTGCTGGGTTTCCCGGTAGCACCCGCATCGATCGAACTCAGCCCCTGCAATTTCGTAATTCCTTTGGCGAGGTGCTCACCGCTGAGGATGCTTCTAGTGAAATGTTCAGCGATACCAGTGCACCGGAACCGCACATCGGACAATATAATCTGCAACCCATTGTGTCTGATCTGCGGATAGAGTTGCCTTGGCGCTTAACTCTACCCACAGAATCCGGAACTGCCATCACGTTCTCCTTACCCCCCACATTCCTAGCAGATTGGAAAACTTTGGATCAGCAAACGAATGATTAGATGCAGCATTAGGTTATCACGATCAGATCATCGTTGATTCACTCCCCAATCCAGACTGAGCCTAAATCTCAGCTGATAACCTCCCCATCTGAAATCCGTTCTGAAATCCGTGTTGTCAAGTACCATTCCTGCAAGACCGATCGACATTGCAGACAGGTTAAATCCTGGAGCAGCGATCGTACCCCCCTGGCGTCGATCGAATAACGGAGGATGGGACTGTCAGACTGTGCAGGATTCCAGTCTGAATCCGCTGTAATTTCTGCAACCCATCCATAGAGCCTTTGGTTAGAAAACGAGCTATTAATGGCCCAACCTTGGGAATTCAGGGCTTCCAGGGAGGCGATCGCAGTCCTAGGAATGCCCAATTCCCGGTAAAGAATATCGCAAGCCGTTTCCCGCAAATCAGCCCCCGCAGGCAGTCGGCCCCCCGGAAAATCTAACATCGCTTGGCCAACACCGGGACGATAGCTGGGTTGGGGCAACAGAAACTGCTGATCCTGAATCGGAATCACGATCACAGAATCGGCCTTTTCGACCCGCCAATATTCCAGGTGATTCCCTTGGTGATCCTGGAGATGCTCACCAATCACCGTTAACCAACGGGACTGAATTTCAACAAAGCGATCGTGGATGTGCCAGGGCACAACATTAAGATTTATGGGTTCTGTTGCATCATTCATTGGATTTACGGTTTTCTGGTGTTAGGGAGGAGTTTTGTATTATGGCAAAATTTTCTGTCAATTTTAAGTTAATCACTACAATCCTATTTCCTAGTTCATTATTACTATTCACCAGTGGATTGATGGATGGATTTGCCAGTAGGGTAGCTGCAGAAACACCATTCGCACCTGTAAATCCCGATCATCACTCCGATGCGATCTCAAACGATTCGCTTGCAAATTCGCTAACTGATCCCCTCACCGATCCCTTTTCTAATTTCTTCAGCAATCCTCTGGCACAGGTCACTAGCGTTTCTCAATTGAGTGATGTGCAGCCTACCGATTGGGCCTTTCAATCGCTGCAAACCCTGGTAGAGCGCTATGGTTGCATTGCAGGATATCCCGATCGCACCTATCGTGGCAATCGAGCGGTCACCCGTTACGAGTTTGCTGCTGGATTAAACGCTTGTATTGACGCAATAAACCAGCGGATTGCTGTAGCAGGCGCAGAACTCGCCACCCGGCAAGACTTAGCCACCCTCCAGCGCCTACAAACGGAATTTGCCTCGGAACTGGAGACGTTGCGGGGGCGGGTTGATGGTTTAGAGACCAAAACTGCTACGCTACAGAAACAACAGTTTTCCGCTACCACTAAATTGCAGGGTGAAGTTATTTTCTCGGTGACCGGAGCGATCGGGGATGAGCGAGCCGATGGCAGTGGACGCAACGTTGAAGACAATTGGATTATGGATAACCGAGTGCGACTGAGTTTGAATACCAGTTTTACGGGCAAAGATCTGTTAAAAGTTCGCCTCGATGCCTTGAATACCACCGCCTTTGGTAGCAACGTCACGGGTACCAATATGACGCGGTTGGCCTTTGATAGCTCAACGGAGAATCAATTACAAATTGGGCGATTGTTCTATCGCTTTCCCCTATCACCCAAATTACGGGTCACGATCGATGCCGCTGAGAGTCGCTACGATACCGCCGTTGAAACGTTCAATCCGTTTCTCGCTAGCCCCTACAAGGGCGCAATTTCTAACTTTGGGCGGTTCAATCCCATCTATATCCAAGGTCGCCGGGGAGCAGGCGTCACGGTCTCCTACGATATCAGTCGATCGCTGAATTTCTCCATCGGCTATATGGCCCGCAATCCTGCGGAACCCACAACCAACAATGGCCTGTTTAATGGCTCCTTTGCCGCCTTAGCCCAGTTGACCGTTCGCCCGTCGGACAACCTCAGTTTTGGCGCAACCTATGTACGAGCCTACTATCCCCCAGGTAAAGCTTTTGTCACCGGAGGTACGGGCAGTCGGTTAGCTAATTCGCCCTTTGGCACGATCGCCACGTCAGCCAATCACTTTGGTTTGGAATCCAGTTGGCGCGTCAATCCTAAATTTACCCTATCGGGGTGGGTGGGCTGGACGCGGGCCGAGGCTGAAGGCGATGGCTTTGGCTTGGGTCGTGTGCCCGTCCGCCAAGGAGACAGCGCCTCGATTTTCAATTGGGCCATTACGTTTGCCTTTCCCGACTTAGGTAAAAAAGGCAGCTTAGCGGGGTTAATTATTGGCCAGCAACCCAACGTGACCGACATCGACCGTAGGGCAGCGGAGGATACCAGCTCCTGGCACCTCGAAGCTTTATATCGCTATCCCGTGAATCAACATTTATCCCTGAATCCTGGCCTCCTGGTCATTTTGAATCCTGAAAACAACAGCAACAATGACACGATCGTAGTTGGAACCGTCCGGGCCATTTTTGAATTTTAAGCTACGATCTCAACATCACACAGTATTCATCGCGAGTCATTCACTGCGAATCATTCATCACGAATCATTCATTACGAATCATTCATAGTAAATAACAACACAAGCTGTCTAAGCTTTAATGGAGCGTTCAACAACGATGAATCAATTCAAAGAATGGGGATTTTCAACAGCCTGGTGGCGGGGCGAACGGGGAGAATACTGGGTCATCGGTCAACTAATTCTCTTCATCGCCTTTATTCTGCTGCCTGTCTCCCCTGTCATTACTAGGGAACAGCCATCTCTCCTTTGGCAATATAGCAGTTGGGGCTTAGCAGGATTCTTCGGTTTAGTCGCAATGGGGTTATTGGTTGGTGGTGTCCTGAAGCTGGGGAATAATCTGACGCCCTTGCCCCATCCCAAGGACGATGGCGAGTTAGTAACGATCGGCGTTTACAGCATCGTCCGCCATCCGATTTACAGTGGTGTAATTTTTGCCGCGATCGCCTACAGTTGCTGGCAGTGGAGTCTGAGCCACGCGATCGGGGCTATGATTTTCTTGCTATTTTTCGATCAGAAAGCGAAGCAAGAGGAATCTTGGTTACAGACTAAATTTCCTGATTATGCAAGTTATCAATCCCGCGTGAAGAAACTGATTCCTTGGATTTACTAAAACAGCCACAATCGAAACAACATCAGCATTCTCTAGACGGTACAAATCGCACAATTCATCCCCTGAAAAGAGCCACCTGTGGTTAAATACTCAGAGGATTCTAACGAAATCACGATCGAGATCACCATGTGGCAGAGTGCGATTACAGCCTATTTACATTACCTGGGATTCATGCTGGCCTTTGGAGCCTTAGTCATGGAGCACCATTTACTCAAACCCGATCTCAAGCTCCAAGCAGCTTGGCAACTTCTCATCGCCGATACCATTTATGGTCTATCGGCTTTGATGGTTTTAGTCACGGGAGTTTTGCGAGTTCTCTATTTCGGGAAAGGAACAGATTACTACTTGAGTGATCCGGTGTTTTATACCAAGATTGGGATTTTCATCGTAGTCAGTTTATTATCCCTATATCCTACGTTTTCCTTCCTATCCTGGATCAAAGGATTACGGAATCAAACGCCTCCTCCATTAACGTTGCCCCAGGTACAACGCCTCTCTTGGTTTATCCGAGGAGAATTACTAGGATTTGCGTTCATTCCCCTATTTGCTGCAATGTTGGCACGGGGACTTCATTTTTAATCCAGCAAAGTGTAATCTCTAGAACTTCTAGATCTATCGATTGACTAGATTTAGAAGCTTTAGAGGTTTGCTCTCTTTTCCGTCAATTGTAATTTGAAATCTAGTGATGATTAATAATTGCTCAATGGGTTAGCTAAGGTTTCACTTGTAACGTCCGATCGAGTTCCGCTAGTAAATCCATCAGCCGTTGTTTCACAGAATCAATACTAATCGCCGGATTATCCTCAACCCCCATCGCAGCCAATTGCAATCCAATTTCCACCGCATCTTGAGGACTAAAACTCAACACCAACATTTGTGATGCGGTTTTATGGGGGTCTACTTCCAAATTCAGGTGAATTTCCGCTGGATTTTGGGCTTCTTGACCCACGATCGCGCCAATCCGCGACACTTTACTCCCCCGCACCGTCATCACAGCTTCCACATGCCCCATCACGGTGATGTTGCCCGTTGTCAGATCATGGGTGACATACTTGACCGTCATGATATCGCCTCCGAATGGTTTTAGGTTTAGTTTCAGGTTTAGTTTTCCAATTCACCACACTCCAAGCCGACTCTCCTGTCCACCCCAAGGGCGTAGTCATCCATCGGCAATGCGATGGGAGAGCGGACTCGGCTGAGATCGCACCAGATCAACCCCAAATAACGCTTTTAACCCCAACCGCTCAAACCAAGGAACTGCTGCCCCCAAGCGCATCTTGGTCATAAAGTATTGCTCAAAGGCTGCTTTGCCCCAAACCACCCATTTCCCTTGAATCGCGTAGGAATAGCGACGTTTTCCGGTCTCTGGGTCAGGCACCACGGGAGCCGCAACATAGAGAATGCCCGTATCCCCAAATTCCGCGAAACAAATTGCTTCTAAGGTGGGAATTTGCCGATCGGCCTGAAGAGCTCCCAAGGAGACGGCAATATTATGGGCTACGGCCATCCCCATGGCTTCTGTCATTTGTCCACTCTTGGGCATCCCGATCGGGACCGGAGACTTTCCCACTTGGGCCAAGGCAACACTCACCCCCAGCGCATAAATCTCAGGGAACTGGGGATGTTGATGGGTGGCTGTAACCGGAATAAACCCTTTTTCATTCCCCAATCCTGGTGCATCGAGAATAAATTGCACCCCTCGGAACGCTGGCAAAATCATCGCGTAATTTTGGGCAATCTCTCGCCCATCCTCTAGCGTAATTTTATCGACTGTTACCGATGTAATTGCAGCATTGTTAATAATATTAATATCGTGTTTTCGCAATAAGTTTTCTGTCAATCGCTGCGCGTTTTTCACACCACTCACACCCAAATGTCCGGCATAGGGTTCTGGCGTCACCAAGGTGAGGGTGGCCCGCTGGCGTAAGCCCTTGCGTCGCAAAATCCAATCTGCCATCAAGATAAACTCATAGGCCGGCCCAAAGCACCCCGCGCCTGGGGCTGCACCCACCACCAGCGATCCAGGATTTTCTAAAAACTGAAGCCAAGCAGCCCTCGCATCCAGGGCATGTTTAGCGGAACAAATCGAATGGGTATAGCCTCCGTGGGGGCCTAATCCAGGAATGGCATCAAAGGCAAATCCTGGCCCCGTCGCGATCGCCACATAGTCATACTCAATCACCTGGCCATTGGCTACCGTAATGCGCCGTTGATGGGGATCGAGAGCGGTTACCGGGCTATTGACAAAGTCTAAACCGTGTTTCTGCACCAAGGGTTGTAGCTCCAACTGAAAATGATCGATCGGATCAAGATCTAGCGCAACGCGAACCAGACCCGGAATAAATGTAAATTTGGACTGATCGGAAATTAGAATCACTTCATGCTCAGCAGACAAAAGCTGTCTTAGCTCGTAGGCTGTGGGCAATCCACCCAGCCCAGCCCCAATCACGACAATTTTGGCCATAGGATATTAATTCTCCTAATTCATGGATTCGGGAATATGCATTACGGAAATGTGCATTCATGGGTCAGCCCGATGGGAAAAGACCCCAAGAAAGAAGAAGGAGTTACGGATCGGAGGAGCCAGCAAAACTGAGTAGCAACTGACTGGCCATGCCAAATTTTGCCGTCCAAAGGAGACAGCCTTCAAGGGTTAATCAATCTGATTCAGATATCTAATATAACCATATAGTTATTCAAATTAAAAGCGATCGGTTCAAGAAGCTTTACAGAGCCCTTTGATCCGGTGAACCCAAGACTGGTAAGCTGAACCCATGAACTGGTTACAGATTTGACAGATTGCATGTTTAACCAATTGCATGTTTGACGGATTGCGTGGCCAGTGCCCCTTTTGGAATCGGTTCCGGCCATGGCTCAGATCTATTCGCTGCATCCTGAAAATCCCCAACTGCGCACCGTCGAGATGATTTGCGATGCCCTGCGCAAAGGCGCGGTCATGCTCTATCCCACCGACACCCTCTACGCGATCGGCTGTGACCTTAACTCCAAAAGTGCGGTGCAACGGGTGCGGCAAATTAAACAAATGTCCAACGATAAGCCCCTAACGTTTTTGTGCCCCTCCCTATCGGACATTGCCCAATATGCAGTCGTCAGCGACAACGCCTATCGCTTGATGCGGCGCTTAATTCCAGGGCCTTACACCTTTGTTTTACCCACCACACGCCTTGTTCCCAAACTGGTGATGCATCCCAAACGCAAAACCACGGGTATTCGCGTTCCGGATTCCCCCATTTGTCTAGCAATCATGGAAGAACTGGGGAATCCGATTATTTCCACCAGTGCCTATGCCTTGGCGTTGGAGGAGGAATTTGAGCCGCCCCAGATGGCCGATTCTCGCTTCGACCTGTTTGATTGCTTTGATAATATTGTGGATGTAATTATTGACAGCAACGAAGAGCCCTCGGGGCAGATGTCTACCATTATCGATTTAACCGAGGAGCCGGAAATTATTCGGCGCGGCAAATCCTGGGAAACTGTTGCGGCTTTAATTTAGCTAGATTAATGGCAGCGCTTAATGTAACGTGAGTTCGACAAGCAAAATTGTCCCTCACAAATCCCCTGTACTGGGACGCAGAATTCACTTGGGTGTCGGGGGAGTAGAGTCCCCTGACGTCGCAGGGGGGCGGGGAGAAGTTCCCCGATTTTTGCTGCGCAGCAGCCCCGACGATCGCGCCGCACCACAAATTCATCGAACCCACGTTAATGTAACGGCCCCCCTAAAATCGTTTTTGCGATCGCACCCGTCACCTCCAAGGGATCCTCCGTCGCCAATTGGTCGTACCATTGCTGCGTCACCTGCGGATCTTTACCATGGATCATTTCCGCCCGTTGGCGTGCCTTCTTCACCACAGAACTCACGCGATCGTGGCGTTGGCGTTCGTAGCGCTGTAACGCATCTTCCACGCTGACATTGGTGGTCACTAAACATTGCGCTAGGACTAAGGCATCTTCCATGGCTTGGCAACCACCTTGGCCTAGGTCAGGACAGGTCGTATGGGCCGCATCTCCCAGCAGAGCCACGCGCCCTTTGACCAAGCGATCGATCGGCCCCAGGTCGTGAATCGCGAGCCTTGCCGTTGCCTGCGGATCGAGGCGATCGATGAGCCGTTGTACCGGGTCTGCCCAGCCGTGGAAATGCTGGTGCAGTTCCGCTTGGATCCCCGCCGGATTCGCCACGGCATCCAGCGGTAACGGCACATCCAAAAAGAAATAAAAGCGATCGTTCGCCACGGGCATCATCGACGCTCGCTGGTGCTGGCCAACGTAAATCACCCAGGTGCGCGGCGGCGCTAAATCCTCACTGGCTGCAACCAACCCGTTGAAATTGACATAGCCTGCATACTTGGGATTAAACGGTTGACCCAAAACATATTCCCGCAGGTTCGATCGCACACCATTTGCAGCAACCAAGAAATCCCCGGTTGCACAATGGCCATTTTCAAATCTGGCGGTGACTTGCCGATCGGTTTGCTCGATCTCCATGCAGCAATGATGCAGATGCACATCTCCGTTAAACGCTTGGAGCAAGATCGCCTGCAAGTCCGCCCGCGCCACAGGATAGGGACATTGGCCCACGGATTGCACCAACGGAGCCAGATCAATGTCGTTCAGAATCCGACCGTCTAACCAACGGTATTCCATCCGAGCCATCCTGCCACCAATCCGAGCAATTTCAGCCCCCAACCCTAGCCAGTTCAGCACTTTCACCCCATTCGACCAGAGGGAAATTCCAGCACCCACGGGTTTCAATTCCTGCACCCGATCGTAGATTTCCACTTCATAGCCCGCTCTTTGGAGGGCAATTCCCGCCGTCAGTCCACCAATCCCCGCCCCAATCACGATCGCCTTTAAACCTTGCATGGAATTCCCCCTATTTATCCCTCAGCCCTGTTAATCAGTCCTGTCCCTCAGCCCTGTCCTTCAGCGGTCAAGTTAGCGTTACTCCGAGCAATCGTTTTATTGAATACTATCCTGCAATCTAAATTGAGCAATGGTTGCAATTTCTGCTAGTGCGGTTTGCTGTTCCTGCTCCGGTGTATTCTGGAGCCGCTGTTCAAAGGCTTCTAAAATCGTCGCCTTCGTATGGTTACGGACTGCAATGATAAAGGGAAAGCCAAACTTGGCTTTATAAGCCTGATTCAAGGACTGAAAGCGATCGTATTCACTCGCAGTTAATTGATCGAGTCCTACGCCAGCCTGCTCCTTGACCGAGGCTTCCGCCATTCTCGCACGACTGCCTAAATCTGGATGGGCACAAATCAGGTCAATCTGTTGCGCCGAAGACAGTTGCGCCACGATCGCCACCATTTTCTTGTGCAAGTCCGCAAGACTTACAAAGGGACGCTGCAACCAAGCCATTTGGGCAATTTGTGGGGTTTGTTCAAAAATATGTCCCAGAGCTGTTATGAAATCGGCTTCGGACATAGCGTTCAATTGTGACAGGGAATAGATCTCAGTCATCCTTCAATTCACAGTCGTTGTAAAAAAGATTACCCAAAAACGAGTAACCACACAATCGAAATTCAGTTCAAGTACAGCCGAAGTACAGCCGAAGCGCAGACAGAATATAGCTAAAATATAGCTAAAAATAATGTCAATTCAAGTTCTCCAGGAACAGTTAACTACCTCGATAGGTTGTATAAGACCATGGAGAAACCAGCAATGGAATATGATAATTTGCATCGGGATCAGAAATTGTAAATCGAACCGGAACTTCCGTTAAAAAGGGTAAATCGGGAAGGTTAAGCGGTTGTCGATCGAAGTAATCTTTCACAAAAAAGATAATTTCATAGAAGCCAACTTTTAACTGTTCATTAATCAGTAACGGAACATCAGTCCGACCATCTAGATTCGTCACAGCTTTGGCCAACAGTTGCCGATCGCCGGATTCGCGATCGTAGCGCCAAAGCTGCAGGGGTACCCCTGCGGCAGGGCAACCCTGGGCGGTATCTAAAACATGGGTTGTTAGTTTTCCCATTGATATGTACCAAGAGAGTGGATTAATCAAAATGGAAGGTTTGGAATATTTTATTTTCGTTATAGCATAGGCGTAGTTATACGTTTGTGCTGGACTGATCAGATTGGGAGAATACACGATGACTCAGCCTTCAGTGGAATATAAGCGAATTTTCATCTGTGGATCGGCCCTTCGGGGACAACCGGATCATGGCAATTTAGGAGATGCAGTCTTTGTTCGATCGGCCCAAACCCAGCCCTTGTACCGACTCCATGCCGCAGGGGAAGGTTGGCATCCAGCCATTTATGCTGTGGAATCTGGTGGAATTTCAATTCCGGGAGAGGTTT
Organism: Alkalinema pantanalense CENA528; assembly: GCF_050753345.1. Lineage (NCBI taxonomy): Bacteria > Bacillati > Cyanobacteriota > Cyanophyceae > Leptolyngbyales > Leptolyngbyaceae > Alkalinema > Alkalinema pantanalense. The sequence goes on from NZ_JBLZFX010000015.1 coordinate 61,863, forward strand.
ACGATTTGACGCTAGCGGATTTTGACCACTTAGCCGCCAATGAACCGCCCCACATGTACCCCAGCGATGTCATCCTAGAGGATGGAGAAGTCCTGACGGCGTTTTTGTACCCCCAGGAATTGATTGAACAGTTTAACTGGCCCGATATTTCCCACCATGGGGGCTGGGCCGCCTACAAAGCAGCCGCAGCCAACCCATAAGTCTGGGCGATCGCGAAAAGTTTGGGCAATATCAGTCAGCCGACGGAGCCGTTGAGGTGGGCGGATGGTGCTGGTGCCAATGGTGTGCAATATCCATCCGCCGACATAACCAAACCCGATCGTGGCTCTGCACATAGTCCAAAAATCGCGCCAAGGCCGCCGATCGACCCGGTCGCCCTACTAAGCGGCAATGTAACCCCACACTCATCATTTTCGGGGCAGTTTCTCCCTCGGCATACAACACATCAAAGGCATCCCGCAGATAGGCAAAAAACTGGTCGCCGGAATTGAATCCCTGACTGGTCGCGAAACGCATATCGTTATTATCCAGGGTGTAGGGAATCACCAAATGGGGCGTACCGTAGTCATAGACCCAATAGGGTAAATCATCGGCGTAGCTATCGGCATCGTAGAGAAAGCCCCCGGCCTCCACCACCAGTTTGCGCGTGTGGGGACTGTTGCGGCCCGTGTACCATCCCACCGGACGACTCCCAGTGACACGGGTATGAATGTCGATCGCCGCTTGCAAATGCTCCCGTTCCGCCGCTTCATCAAAATCCTTATAGTCAATCCAGCGATACCCATGGCTAGCAATTTCCCAATCCGCTTGCAGCATCGCCGCCACGGCCTCTGGATGGCGTTCTAAGGCCATGGCAATGCCATAAACCGTTACCGGAATCTGTCGCTGGGTAAAGAGACGGTGCAGCCGCCAAAATCCCGCTCGACTACCATATTCATAGCAGGATTCCATATTCATGTGCCGCAGACCCACAAACGGTTGCGCCCCCGGAATTTCCGAGAGAAACGCTTCCGACGCCCGATCGCCATGCAAAATACAGTTTTCGCCACCTTCTTCATAGTTGATCACAAATTGCACCGCGATCCGGGCTTGGTTCGGCCAATGGGGATGGGGCGGCGTGGCACCATAGCCAATCAGATCACGGGGATAAACCGAAGAATTTACCATGGATATTCCTAATCAGTGCAAGAAATAGTTCAAGTGTAGGCGGTCACTAGATTTTCGTTCAGTTATCCAACTATCTGTTTTGCACAGTTTTTCAGGAGTTTACACACTTCATAGTAGACCGCTTCACTCATCCTATAGGCTGACTCCATCCGCTCACTTCTGATAGAGCCTGTCGAGAAGACTACCTCGTATTCTGATAGCAAGGGTTAAGCAGTCAAGGGCAAGCACCCACTGCGTCAACCCATCGCCTATTTCTATTCAATTTCTATTTCCTATAGGAGAACACAATGGATACTTACGTTTGTAAGGTTTGTGGATATGTTTATGATCCGGCTAATGGAGACCCCGAAGCCCATGTAGAACCCGGCCTACCGTTTGCAGTTCTTCCCGAAGACTGGACCTGTCCTCAATGTCATGCAGATAAGTCAGAATTTGATCCTAGCAATGGGCCAATGCCTGGAATGGTCGCTCCGATCGGAGAATAATGTCAGAGAAAATAAGTTAGAAGCGTCACATCTGATTTTTGTCATTCTGTCAATCGTAGTCGAGAGCTAGTTTACACACTAGCTCTTTTTTATATCGTTTTTCCTAGGACCCATTTAAGTCAACAACCTTTCTTTTAACTGATTTTTGAATTCAAGAAGACCCTTCCATTTAGAGATTTCATTCCTATAAATTTACACGATTATAAAAGAGTAAATTATTCGAACATTTCAGGTAAATCCCATGGCAACACCCACGTCCCAAGCATCTGAACTAAATCCTCCTTACAACATTACGCCTTCTTTTAAATCTATAATGACAGGTATTCTAACTCTGTTACCTCTAACCATTCTGTTAGTCGGTTTCTATAGCGGAGCCATCAATATCTAATTTTAATTTCGTGTCAATTTTGATCCGATAACCTCTTACATCTGGTATTAAGCATCTTGATTTAGCATCAAGATGCTTTTTTCTGTGTCATCCGATCGAGTCCATCAGACTCACTGTCCCCAGTGCTTTCTAATCAGCTTCTAGCATGATTTCCCTAGCCGCAACCCGCACGACGGTGGGTTCTCCCCGTTTGCGAACGGTTTGACTCCAGTCGTGGGCGCTGATGAAGTTGAGAACGTGCAAAATGCCGATCGCGGCATCGACGGCATCATTGTCACCGCTGAGTTGGAGCTTGATTTTCTTGGTATAGCGAGTCATTGGTTTCCCTCAAAAGTAAACGAAGTGGACGAGGAAAACCCAAAAAGCTAGCCGCCCCGATTTCTGACATGGCGAAACAGGGCGGCTTGGGGTGCTAAAATGCAATCCAGGTCACCATGCTGGCTCGAACAGCTTGGGGGCTTAGCGATCGTTCTGAGGCCGGAATCTCATTGCGATCGCGCTAGTTTTTCGGGCTGATCAGCAGCAGAGTTCGAATCTCCGATTGCTGCTTAACTATAGCAATGTAGCGGCGATCGCTGTCCCCGTCAACCGTACAAGGGTGTTAAATTTTGTAGCGCGATCGTGATTAATTTCAACGTGTAAAGAACGATCGATCCTTTCCCTAGAAATCCTCTCGTAGCTTCAACGATCGCTGACCCCATAGTTCAGATCGCCCAAAATCATCCATTGACCCGCACGATCGTCGAGAGAACCGTCAACTGATTCATATCGACAGTTTTGTGCTCAGGTAGCGCTGGCCGTGCTCCCGCTCGACTCATTGCGTCAATTTCTGTCAGCATCTCCGTTGCAAATTCGATCGATTGATCTCCCTCTAACCGCATTACTGTTCCTTGCTGCTCCTTTCCCCGTACCTCTGCGATGTGTTTCACAGCCCCGAGGAGTTTGTCTAAAGGCCGACGACTCGCAACCATTAACAACTCAAACGTACTGGCTTTCGAACTTAGCTGGAATGGATATTGCAACACCTTTTCGCCCATCGGTGCAACCAAAGCTTCATCAATGGGAGCCTCGATCGCGTAGGGATAAGCCACTGCTAACGTACCATCCCGAGAAATAATCAACACCGCCATATACAACGGTACCGATTCTTGATTTTTTAAGCGAAGTTGTACAATTGTATTCGCTGCGAAGGTCGGGGCAATGATTCTTGTAGTAGGATTCATCGCGATCGCCCGTTGACTCATCACCGTTTGCGGACTGCCGAGCGAACGCACAGTCTTCTTCTTCTTATCCACAATTTCCACCGGCACTAAATCAACCCCCACTGCCATTGTCGAGGCATCCCCCATCATCGTTTTGAGTAATTGCTTGGCTTGCAACGTTTTTAGGCGACGCCGCAAGCGATCGAGCATCGTTTCCACTGTATCGTTGGCGTCTCCCAATAGACCAGGTAACGGTTCCAAGGATGGCGTGAGTAGATAAAATTGCCCCTGCTGAGAACGTTTGGCTCTGCTACGCGGGGATCGTGCACCCTCGAAGTTTTCCCCTCGCCCGATGATGTAATGGATTTCTTGCTTTTCTGCGATCGGCACGATTGCAACTTTTGCCATATCAGATAAGCCCTGTTGGACGATCGGTAAGACATCGCCCAGGGAAGCATCAAGACCAATGTTGAGTGTCAAGTGATCGGGAATGCCGCGCACTTTTTCCCGCAGAAGCAGCCCCACCTGTAATTGTACAGGAGATTGAATTTTGGAATTGGGGATGAGCTTTCCATACCCGACTAAGCCCGATCGATGGGTTTGTTGAATTTCACCTAGGATATTACCGCGTCGATCTAGGATGTTGAAAACCGCTGTCTCGTAAGCCTGGAGACAATCAGGGGCTGCTCCTCCCAGCCAGAATTGTACTTGATCGCCGTGGGGTGGCTGATGAATCACCCCCTGCGCAGCGGGCAGAGGAATAGGTGTGAAGAAAATTGGTTTCTGAGCATTGCCACTATTGGGAGCGACTTTGTAAACGGGGAACTGGTCAGGACTCTGGGAATTGAGAATGCTACTGAGAACCAGTTGAGTAAACACAGAATCTAGCGATCGTGTCCCCGTAGATTGCCAAAGATAACGGGTGAATAAATAGGTAAATGCCCCCGCTGTGAAATCATTTCGAGACAGTTCTAAAGCCGTTAAATCTACAACATTAGCCAATCTATCAAAGCTAGCAGCACCCATCGCAACACCCTTCGCGATACCTTGCTGGCGTCGTTGCTGAAGTTGTTGTGTTGTCCAACCTTGAGCGGTTTGCAATTGCGCTTGTAGCTTTAATTCATCGTCAATCACGTCGGGAAATTCATCACCACTATTCATGCGGGAATCTAGCGATCGTACCCTGGCAGTCCCCCGCAGTCCCCCTTCCGAATGGCAACTATCCAAAATCATGACCACATTATCCGTTGTCAGTTGGCTGGTCAGCAAAAACAGCGTTTTCCCCATGATTTGCCGAACTTGCTGCGGCTGGTCGGTTTGCCAATCGACAGGAACGATCGTGCCATTCAGCCCGATTCCCTCCCGCACAAAATCCGGAATGGCTTGACGATCGCGGACAAGGGAACCATGCCCAGAAAAATGGAAAACGACTAGATCACCCGGTTGGGCCTGATGAATTAAATGCTGTTGAAATGTGGTGATGATGTTCTTGTAGGTCGCGTCGCGATCGCGCAGTTCCACAATGTCCTTAGGCTGGAAGTCATAGCGGTGGATGAGCAGTTCCCGCTGGAGGTCAACGTCGGTGTTGCAGCCGCTGAGGGGAGCAGTGTTGTAGTCGTCGATGCCGATGAGTAGGGCATATTTACGACCGCTGGGTTGGGCAAGGAGGGAGTTTGCTTGGGTGAAGTGATCGAACTGGCTGAGGGCGATCGTGCTGAGGGCTGAGCTCGTGAATTGCAGGAAATGCCGACGAGTTAGGCGCGATGGTTTTAAATACATCAGAAATTGTTCAAATCCAGTTGAAAATCGCAGGGAGTTGCAAGGGGGCTGTTACTGAACCAATGCCGGGGAGGCACTTCCTCCTACACCAATATCACACATTCCCAAAATTTTTGACAGATCTTCAGCAGCATTTTTGGATCTATTTCGTAAAATTTTCTACAATATCTGTGTAGTGATGAATTAAGGTGTTGCATAATTATAGCCTTAGGTAATGGAGGATCGAGAAATGGTTGTCGCAAAAGAACAGTTTCCCAAATTAACGCCGGATGAATATTTTGCGTGGGAAGAACAGCAGACCTGTCGCCACGAATACCTGGGGGGTGAAGTGTATGCCATGAGCGGTGGCACGATCAATCATGGTGAGATCGCATTGAATTTTGGGACGTTGCTGAAGAATCATATGAGAGGAAGCGGCTGCAAGGTGCTGAACTCTGATTGCAGAGTGAATATTCTAGGGACGACTGACTATGTTTATCCCGATCTCAGTGTGACCTGTGATGAGCGAGATAGAACAACGCGGCAATTTATAACCTATCCCACCCTCGTGGTGGAGGTGTTATCGCCGGGGACAGAAGCCTACGATCGGGGGAATAAGTTTAAGATGTATCGACGCAATCCAAGTTTGAAAGAGTATGTGTTGGTGGATTCAGACGCGATCGCCATTGAACTTTTTCGCCGCTGCTGTGCTGATGATAATCTTAATAAAGGGGTTGATAGTAATGCTGATTATTGGCAAATTCTGAACTATCAATCAGGTGATTTAGTAGAACTACAATCGGTAAATTTAACGTTCTCGATCGATCAAATTTACGAAGATATTATTTTCGATTCAGAATCCCCCGAAGTGGTCTAAGACTAAATTAATTTAATGAGGACGTTAATGATTCTCAGTAACTTTCCTATACAAGTAATTTTCGAAACTTTCACTGTTTATCCAAAATGATTGTCACCTCCGTATCCCATTTACAAATTATTTTACAAAACATTTTACAAGCCGTTGCCAATCAGAATAAACGGTGCCCAGTAGTAGGGGTGGGTGTAGCGAGTGGGTTGGGAGGAGAGCGATCGGACGGATTCAGGCACGATCGGCTCAAAGTCTCCCCGAGGAAGATTGGCGGCGATAATAGGGTTGAGTTTGCCTGCGATGAAATCCTGCTGTACCGCTTGCATGGCTGCGACTTTACTTTTACCGTTGGCTAAATGGGCGTAGAATTGCTGCATCAGAAGGGCAGTGCTGCTGTCAGAGACTTTCCAAAGGGATGCTAGAACTGCTTTGGCTTTGCTGTCATCACCAATGAAGTAGGAACTTAATCCGGCGATTTCTGCACCGCCGCCTTTTCCGGTTTCGCAGGCGGAGAGGACGACGAGGTGAATGTCTTCTAAGTGGCGGAGGGTGGCGATGTCGGGAATGGCGTAGGGGGTACCGTTGCCGAGGAGGAAGTAGGAGGATTTGGGATTGCTGGGTTTGAATTCGGCGTGGGTGGCAATGTGGAGAATTTTGTAGCCGCTGAGGTTATCTTCTAGGGCGTTACGATCGAAGGTTTGATTTAAAAAGATTTGGCCAGGAAACAGACCTGTTTGATCTTGGGGATTGGTTTTGATAATGTTGTGCAGTTCTTTGGGGACGTTGGGCAGGGCGGAGAAGGGTTTGTAGGCGTCTGAGAGGCCGAAGCCAAGGGTGGGAGTGTTGAGAGGGGCTTTGGGCAGGGTGTCGCGGGTGTCGGTTTTGCTGGCGGCGAGGATGTTGGAGGTGGCAAAGCGTTGGATGAGGTATTGTTGGCCGTCGTAGAGTGCGCCGATCGGGATGTAGTTGGTGACGCGATCGGGAACCAGGATAAGGTGCTGGATGTTATTGGCCGTGAGTTCGGGTTCCAGGGGTTTAATCAAGCAGTCGTAGAGTTCTTTGCCAACGGTTTTCAGTTGGGTTTCATCCCCTTTTTGGCTGAGGAGGATGCTAAATTCGCTCACTTTTTGGCTGAGGGCCGCTTCGCCGAGGTTGCAGATGGCGTTTTTGCTGAAGACCCCGCCTTTGCTAGACCAGAGGATGCGGGTTTTGTCGGGGAGGACGAGGGGATAGATCAGGATGGAGTTGGGGTGGGCTTGGACGATGCGTTGGGCACTTTTTTGGAAATCATCGGTGGCAGTCTTGAGGCTGTTTTGTTGGTCTTCTTGGAGTTGTTGTTTAAGGGTGTCAACAAAGGCTAGGAATTCTTTGGAGAGGGATTGATACTGAGTTTTCAGATCATTGTATTGGGAACAGCGTTGTTGGGGCCGATCGCATTCGTAGAATTGATTGCCAAAGGCGATTAACGTTGTGTGTTTATTTTTGATTTCGGTTTCGTGGGTAGTGAGTTCAATGTCCCGAATGACTTGGGGGCTGCGGGTGCCTCGGGTAAATTCGTTAATTTCTTGAATTTTTAAGCGTTCTAATACTTGTTGAGCCTCGCCCACACGACCTTGGGTAATCAATAAATCAGCCAGCGCGCGATAGGTGTCGGCAACGGATTGGGTGTAGGATTCTTGCACGTCCTGGGGTAGTTTTTGAATGCCTGCCCGAATGGCTTCCTGAACATTGACCGATTGCTTGTAGAAGACGATCGCGAGTTCCGGTTGATTTTGCTGATTGAGTAGATAGCCGATATTGCTGAAGGCGATCGCTTCACCGGGACGATCGCCGGTTTGTTGGTGAATGGCCAATGCTTGCTGAAAGAATTCTAAGGCTTGGGCAGGCTGGGCTACACGGGCTACTGTAACCCCCATGTAGTTGAGCACATTTCCCTGTTCGGCTTTATTACCAATCGATCGATAAATCTGGAGCGCTTGTTGATAGAATTCTAGCGCTTGAGCGTATTGTCCTTTCGCATAATAGAGCCGCCCCAAGTCAGTCAGTTCACTTGCTTCATCTTTGCGTTCACCTATTTTTCGGGCCTTGGCAAGGTCATTTTGACTTTGCTCTATTCTTTCAGTAACCCTATTAACCTGCTGATTGCCAATTGCTGGAGCTGCTAACTTGCCTGCGTTAGCTACAAGAGTCTGATAGAACTCTAATCGCTCAACTTCGATCGAAACATCTTTCTTATTAATCAGCCTGGATATTTCTTGAAAAATTTCTGATGAAGGTGCATTTTGGCCTAGTTTTCGGTAGGCTAAGGCAAGATAACCGCGAGCCATAAAAATTGCTACTTTGTCCTCTGCCTCTTGCGCCAGGGTTAGCGCTTCTTGATATTGGGGAATGGCTTCGGCATAGCGACCTAGGGCACTATACACCTGCCCCATTTGCATCAGTAGTACGGCTCTCCGTGATTTGTAATTAAGTTCTTTATACAGAACTAAGGCTTGTTGATAGGTCTCAAGAGCTTTAGTATATTCGGTCTGCTCCTGGTAAATATCACCAATCTTTTTGAGAACGTTGGCTACAATACCTTTTTTCTTTTCAACTTGAGCGAGCTTAAGTGCTTTCTGATAGGTTTCTAAAGCTTTGGGATACTGCGCTAATGTTTCATAAACATCACCGATTTGAACGAGTGCTGTTGCTTCAGCCACAGATGCATCACCTGTATCAGGCGCGATCGTGAGTGCCCGTTGATAGAAGGCGATCGCTTGGTCGTACTGTTCTAGTTCTTTGTAAACGATTCCCAAATTTATAAATGCTAAATATTGCCCCGAGGGATCATCATTGGCTTCAAAGACTGTTAATGCTTGCTGATGGAGTGCTTTGGCTTGGTCGTAGCGATTTAACTCAAGTTGTAGCTTTCCCATTTCCATTAATGTCATACCAACCTTCTTCGGTTGTTTCTGATCTTGATAGATCGCGACTAATTGCTGGTAGATTTCGATAACTTTATCGCGGTGCTTTAATTTTTGTAGCAAATCTACCATCTTTGTGAGGACTTCAATCTGCTCTGTTGGATTGGGGTGTTGTTTGACAAGAGCGATCGCTTGTTGGTAGGCTTCAGCAGATTTTTTGGGTTGTTTTAGCCGTTCGTAAAATTCCATTAACCCAAACAAAGCCATCGTGTGTGATTTGAGGTCAGTTGTAGCTTGGCCATTCACCACAAGTTGTTGCAATACTTCGATCACCTGAGTGAGTTTTTCTTGTTTGCTATAAAGCTTCACTAATTCCCATAAGACTTGCTTTTCCGGCTTTAAATAGTTGTTATCACGACTGATTTGGGCCGCTTGCTGCAAGACCTCGATCGCTTTATCGTTTTGGGATAGCTCTTGGTAAGCCTTCCCCAAGTTCTGCAATGCCTTGATTTCGCCTCGGCGGTCTTTGATTTGGCGATAGATGGCCAATGCCTGTTCAAACGACTGCCGTGCTGCATCAAACTGTTTGCTCTTAAATTGTTGAAGCCCCTGCCGTATCAGTTGATTGGCCTCTGTTTTCTGGCTTTGCGGCGGTTGCTGCACCTCCGTTGCCTGGGCAACTTGGCGAATGGGTTCGATCGCGGCTGGAACGATCGGAACTCCAACCGCCAAAACTAGAGAAATCCAAAGATGCGATCGTCGGGGCAACATCTGACCAATCTCCATAGCACTCAACTAACATTACCCTATCATTCTCAGCCTTGGGAGCCTATGAAGCTTGCCAACGCATGGGCTCTGACTCCCCTAAGGAATGGGAGTAAAGTCGTACCCATAGGTCGATCGATCGCCTGCCACAATTTTGACCAGTTGAACGGGTACATTACGATCGCCCGAAGGGAGGAAGGAAATTGTGCGGGAAGCCCCTGCAACTGTAAAGCTGGGACTCGTTAGCGCCTGTTGTACCCCTTTCCGCGTAGGTGATTGCTGTAGGGCTGCACTTAAGGCTTGAGTCGCATCGTAGGCTGTGACAGTGCGCCAGTTGACATCGCCGCCCCAAAGTTTGCGCGATCGTGTAGCAAAGTTCTGCGAACCACGCCCGAGGATATGCCAGGGGACGGCAACCACCATCCCTTGACCCGATGCACGGGTGACATCTAGGGTTTTGGGGCTATAGACATCATCGCCCCCCAGCACCGGGAGGGGGTTATTGTTCGCTTGAACCACTTGTAGGGCACGATCGAGGCTTCCGGTATTACTGGCAAGAAGAATGACCTCTGCGCCACGTTGCTTGGCTTCCTCTAAACTGCGATGGGGACTGAAACTGGAATTGGCTAGATCGTATTCTGTCACTACTTGTCCCCCTGCTTGCTCGATCGCATTATGCAGTTCTCCAGTCAGTGATTTGCTGTAGTCACTTTGGGCATTGAAATAGACCACTGCTTTTTTGGACTTCAGGGTTTGCAACATATAGTCAGTCAGGGCACGAGCTGAAATGGAATCGCTAGGTACAGTGCGGAAAATGTAGGGACTTTTATAGGAGAGGTTAACTGTAGAACTAATGGGAGAAATGGCAACGAGTTTTCCTTTGTGATAGATATCCGCTGTAGCAAGGGTAATGTTGCTGGCATAGTGACCAACAACACCTAGAATGTCTTGACGATCGACTAATGTGTGAGCAACCTGTTGCGCAATTTTGACATCATTGTCGTCATTGACAATATTGACAAACAGGGGAGATCCATTGATGCCACCGGAGGCATTGATTTCGGTTTGAGCTTGGGCGACGCCACGTAAAATCTCACGGGAGCCGTTGGCATCGCTACTGATGGGAATACTGACGGCAATACTGAGCGGCTTGCTCCAGTAGGCTTTAGCATTATTCCGATAGATAACAGACTCAGGATCATTAGGCTTTTGTTTGAGGGATCGATCGAAGAGTCCTTGGGCCGTACTGAAATCGCTGCTGGCGTAGGACGCGATCGCTTGCGATTTATCCCAGGTGCCATCTTCTGGGAAGAAGGCATGGGAGCCATGACTCAAGCGATCGTCCAAATGGGTTGAATGGACGGTGTCGCTGGCTAGGGGATTGCCGATGTATTGTCTGCCCAAACTAAACCCTGCAAAGAGCAGTAGCAAAGTGCCGAGGTAAATAATGGGTGGGAGAGATTTTTTAGGGGTTGTATTCGTTGTCATATCGCTTCTCCTGAAGGGAATCAAGTGGGGTTGCATGAATAGCGCCTGAACTTAATCACGATCGCCATGGGATGACTTGTAATGTCTTAGATCAGTAGACTCCGTTTACCTGGGGATGATCTCATCTTTGGGCTCGAATATCCCAAATAGTAGTGATAACAAACCACAGGGGATTAGGATGATAATCCAGACTGCGGCAGCGATCCAAGTTGCAATGAGAAAGGGTGCACAAACGATAACGATCACCTCTCCGGCAATGCTAAAGAAGGATAGAAAGGTAGCGAGAAAAAGTCCAATCCCCAACGTCACTAACGGAATACCGTACAATATGCCCGATAGACTTCGCCAATCTTGACCGGGGGTGCAGGTGGACTGGGCAGGCTGTTGGGGATTGTAGAACAAGTTCACCCAGGACTGAGTACAACCAGCCAGTGCGCCCGCTTGTTTTGCACTGTCTAGTGTCTCGAAGCCGTGATGCCAAACCATTCGATGGATGTAAGAACGTCCCTGCACTGCGTAGGAACAGAGGAGGGCATAGCGATAGCGAGTTCGATCGGTGCGGCCCCCGGTCCGGTAATCACTGACCTCATAGCGGAGAATTTGGGCTTGGGTTCGAGTCCAATGGTGGGTTTGCAGACTGAGGTAAAATTGCTGACAGGCTCGAAAAATGCTCTTAATGCCTTCGCTCGCAAGTATCCCAAACATACCTAGTAAAAACAGGCGCAGTAGGGTTGTGAGAAATCGCTCCATGATTAGTTATTTTGATTCGCTTTCAGTCGGAGGAATCGCTGTTCGATTTCGCTATCTAGGCTGATTTGATCGAGATTAGTTTGTAGTTTTTCAACGGAGTTTTCGGTCAATTCTTGGAAGGTGTGAACTTGAATGTTGCGGCCTTCGATCGCAGCTTGAGCTTCCTGAAACTGACTCCGGGCAGAATCCATGTGAAGTTCGCTATTAATATCCGCAATCACGGCTAACGCCTCATTGACTTCGGCTAAGGCTTTCAGCGTTTGCATTTGCACTTGATAGGATTCTAGCTTTTGCCGTTCTTGATGCAATTTGTCTTTGAGGTTTTGCACAGCCTGTTCTGCTTGATGGACTTGGGCTGCAAATTTCGGTAGGACTCGTTCTACTTCGATCGCCCGAGCCATCGCTAGCCGAGCGGCTTCTTCCTGCCCTTTTTCCAAGGCTTGCGTGGCTTGCTGTTCCGATCGCTTCGCCTCTGCTTGTTTTTGGAGGTAATGTTGCTTGGCCCGCTCATAGGCAGTAACTGCTTTTGCAACGGACTCGGTCAGTTGATAAACCGACTGTTGCATGGTATGCAGCGACTCTTGGGCGACTTCCACCGCAAGTTTGCCGCCCTGCTCGATCGGTTTGCCCCACAGCCAATTCCAACTGGCGCAAATGACTCGTCCGGCCCGATCGCCCATTAACCAATAAACGACTGAACGCATGTTGATTCTCCTAAATTCATATAATTGTGATTTTGTGGGTTTAACCGCTTGATACAGCAATGCTTGAACCCATTACTAGAGAAGACTCGTGAGGGTATCCATCGCTGCTGGATGATTGCGATCGTTGAATGTTTTCACTGTTGGATGTTTTTACTTTCGCAAATGGTTGGGTGCAGGCTGGCTCACTTTTGGCTCACATTGGACGCAATCTTTTTTCTGCAACTCCCGGTAAACTAGAGGGTGTTCTGTGACCTGGACCCGGTAATGGTGACAATTCGTGCTTCGGAGCAGGGCCTGATCCAAGTCGATCGTGCCCGCCGCCGTAAGGGATGGTTGAAACAATCGGAAATCTGGTGCCGTCTGGCGCAAACCTCCAGGGCAACGCTCAAACGCTTCTGGCGACGTGAGGCGATCGACCAGGGAACCTTTATTGCGATTTGCCAAGCAGCGGGGATTCAGGACTGGGAGGCAATTGCCCAATCAGATGTGCGACCCACTGAGCAACACCTTTGCCTCGGCATGATGCCCGATGTTCCAATGTTTCTGGGGCGTGCTGCGGAGATGGCCCAACTCACCGATTGGAGCCAGACTTGCCGATTGATCGCCCTGTGGGGCATGGGGGGCATGGGGAAAACCTCGCTGGTTGCGGAATGGGTGGAGTCGTTGCTTCGATCGGGATCGGCGCAACCGTTTGCTGCAATATTTTGGCGATCGCTGCAATATCCGCCTGCGCTGGATGCCTTAGCTCGGAGCTTAACGGAAGCCGCTCAGAGTTCCGTCCAGAGTTCTGTCGAGAGTTCCATCCAGAGTCCTGCCCAGATTCTCACCCTGTTGCAGCAACGCCGCTGTTTGTTGATTTTAGATAGTTGGGAAGCGTTGCTAGGAGGGGCTTCGGCAGGACAAGTGAAACCTGAATTTGTGGCTTTTAGCCAGCTTTTCCAGCAGTTTGCCACCACAAGACACCAGAGCTGTGTGGTGGTCATTAGTCGGGAAAAACCAGCGGAATTGGCATTGCTAGAGGGGCTGAATCCGTTGGTGAAATCCCATAAGCTAGAAGGTATGGGGCAAGATGCGATCGCGCTGTTCGAATCCCGAGGGCTACAAGCAGAACTCCCTGCGTGGCAAACGCTCATCCAACTGTATCGCGGCAATCCGTTAGCGTTAAATATGATGGCGAGCTTGATTCAGGATTTGTGTCAGGGTTCAGCAACAGCATTTTTAAAGATGAATACGATCGTTGTCCATCAATTAGACAATGTATTAGTAGAACGGTTGCAATGTTTATCCGAAACTGAGTTGCAAGTGTTGCAAACCTTGGCACGGGTGGGGCAACCAATTTCTCGGGAGTCCTTGCAGGAAAAACTTGGCTCGGTCAGTGGTTCGCAGCTCCTAGAAATTTTGCTGTCCTTAGAGCAGCGCTGTTTACTCGAAATCCTGTCAGAGGAAACGGTTTTATTTGCATTGGCTCCGATCGTGCAGAAATATATTAGTCAAAAGCTCTCCAAGCGTCTGTAGTGCAATGCTGTACTGTCTCAATCCCGATTGTCAAAGCCGAGAAAATCCAGAGAGTGCAGAGGTGTGCCAAGCTTGTCAAACCCCTTTGTGCTTGCAGCAGCGCTATCAGATTACGCAACCGCTTTGTACCAGACCCTATGCGGCTACGGAGGTATTTAACGTTGTAGATCTGAAAAATCCAACATTACCCCTGGTGCTGAAAACGTTAGTCAGTGATGATGCTAAGGTACAGGCGCTCTTTCAACGCGAGCAATTGCTGTTGATGCAAACAAACCATGCCGAGATTCCGCGAGGTCATGATGTTTTTTCGGTGACTTTAGCGAATGGCAGGGTGATTCACGGTTTGGTGATGGAGCGGATTCCGGGGGAGAATCTAGAGCAGTGGATTCAGAAGCAGGGCGCGATCGCCCAATCCCAAGCAATCCCATGGTTGAAACAACTGCTTCAGACCCTGGATTACATTCATACGCAACATGTTTTTCATCGCGACATCAAACCTTCCAACATCATGCGTAAACCGGATGGAACGCTGGTGTTGATCGATTTTGGCAGTACTCGACAGGTAACAGAAACGGTGCACAGCGATCGTACACGTACGACGGTGGTGTCCTTTGGCTATACAGCCCCTGAACAAATTGCGGGTCGAGCTGTGCCCCAATCAGACTTTTATGCCTTGGGTAAAACCTTCATGTATTTACTCATGGGTGCAAATTCCAGCGATCAGAGCTTTGTCCCCCATCAACCGATTTCGCCTGCTTTCCATCGGTTATTGCAGGAGATGACGGCTGAAAGTGTCCGCGATCGTCCTGCTACAGCAAAACAAATTCTGAAGCGACTGCGCAAAATTGAACGAGCAGCGATTCGAAAACGCTGGCAGCAAATTGGGCTGGGCTTTGCGGTGGGGATGGTGTGCGGCGGTGTTGCTATGATTCCGCTGATGCGGCAGATTAATTGGGATGTGGAGCGCGATCGCCTTTTTCCAAAGGTAGCCTGTGATCAGACGATCGGCGATCGCATCAGTTGCGGTGAAGAGTCTCTCCTGCGCGAAGCTGAACTGGAAACGTTTTTGGGAGTTCGTGCGGCTCAGACCGCAGAAATTAAACGTGAAGGGATTCAACAGTTCAGAAATCAGCAATGGCAATCTGCAAAGCAATCCTTTCAAACCGTTTGGGAGCAAACGCAAGATCCCGAAGCTTTGGTTTATTTGAACAATTTGAAAACGCTGACCGAGCCGCAATTGCAAAAACAAAAAATCACGATCGCGGTGGTGGTACCCGTGGGAGGTGGACTGTCAGCAATGACGCGCGGGTTGAATATTTTGCGAGGTGCGGCCCAAGCCCAGGATCAAGCGATTCGATCGGGGTTGGGTTTGCAAGTAATTTTGGTGGATGATCAGAACGATGCCCGCCTTGCTCGCCAATTGGCTAGCGAATTGGTGCGTCGTCGTGAGATTTTGGCTGTGCTAGGGCACCATGTTAGTGATGCGACCCGTGCGGCTTTGGAGGTCTATGATCGTGCTAGTATGGTGCTGATTTCGCCCACCAGTACTTCTGAAGAGCTAGCGACTTATACGCTCAAAAAGAATCATATTTTCTTTCGGACTGTGCCGAGCGATCGGGCAACGGCGACCTTTATGGCCTCTTTTTTGTTGAATCGCACGAACGTTCGCACGGTTGCAGTATTTTACAATCCGGACAAATCCTACAGTCGTTCGCTGGCAGGTGCATTTAAGGAAACCTTTCAAGCGTTACAGGGCAAGGTAGTCGGTGACGAAAAAGGGCAATTTTATTTATCCTGTACGGGGTCGGCCTGCCAACGTCAGCCGTTTCAGATTGCGGAGGCAATGCATTATGCCAGGTTGCAGGGGGCGGGTGGGTTTGTGGTGGTTCCTGATGCGGCAGAAAGCCAATCTAATGCTTTAATTGATGCGATCGCAATTGTCAAAGCGGCGGGAACGAATTGGGTGATTACGGGGGATACGATGGCAGGTGAGGCGCAGTTGCTTGATCCGAAGGCGGTCGATCGAACGATTATTGCATCAGCTTGGGATCCCAGTGTCGAGCAGAATTCGCAACTGGTCAAATTTTGGAACTTAGCCCAGCAGCCGATTTCTTGGCATACCTATACGACTTACAATGCGGCGCAGGTGGTGATTAGTGCCTTGGCCCAACGGAAGGGACAATCCCTCGATCGAGCAATGCTGCGGCAAATTATTGCTTCTCCGACCTTTTCGGCAGTGGGGGCTGCGGGCGATGTGCGATTTCGCGATGGAACGGGGGAGCTACAAACCCCCAGAATTGTGCTGACGCAAGTATTGCAGTGCGATCGTATTCTGTTTCAAACGATCGAACAACCCAATTGTCTGAAATAACACAGAATTATCCACCGAGCAGTTATCAGCCTTGGTTCAAGTACATTAGCCTCGATCGCTCTCCTACTTCATCCCATCCCAAAATTCTGCATAGGGTCGTAAACCTGAGAATGAGAGGAAAGTGTAGGCACTAACACGCCTGCTGGAATCCAATTCCCATGCAAGAAAACATATCAGGAGACATACAATGACAACCATTCAACAAACCGAAATCAGCACGCTCGAATACGTCGGTGCAAATGGTGCAGGATTTAGCATTGTAGAAAGTTCAGATTCGGGCATTGTCGAACTAGAAGATGATGAACTCGACACAGCGGGAGGAGGCGCTATGCGCTTTTCCAATGCGAACTTTAATCGGAGTCGCACGGCAATGAGTGGGACCACCTTTGCAGGCCCCGACGGTGCGGGTTCTACCTTCGACTTCAAAAACGAAGAGATTAGTTCCTCTTCCACCGACTTCATGATGGATTAATTCATGAACTAATTCATCCTGACCATTCTCCTCAAATTTCAGAAACTCACCTCTACCTAATCCATACCAAAGTCACCAGTGGCTTCGGCTACTGGGACTTTGCTTCCTTTCACCTCCCATCTTTACCCCCATGCTGCCTTCCCACAATCATGACAATCCAACCGATTTAGCCCTCGCAGACTCCCTAGAAACCTCCCTAGAGATCGAAGAACTAGCCGATGACGACCTCGACGACATTGTTGGGGCCTGTGGACAGAGACGTTCCCTAGGATGGCGCAGACGGGGTGGTCGCCGTGCATCCCAAGCTAGCTTCTCCAAACGCAGCCTCAGCATTTCTGGTCAGACGATCGTTCAACCCAACGGCACGTCCATCACCTCTTTCTCGATGCAACTGGAAGAAATCAACAGCCAAGCCAGCGAAGTTATCGACTTTGGCTAAATTAACTTTGGCTAAATTAACTTTAGCTAAATTAGCTTTGGCTAAATTAACTTCGGCTAAGCATTCCCCGTTATTGCCCCTGTACTATGACAGACATTCTGCTGCAAACCCTCAGTAGTCAGGACATCCATTGGTTGCAAACCGTGGGTACCCTCTACCCCACCCAACCGAACGCAATCCTCAACGAGCACGAGGTATCCCCAGACACTGCCTACATCCTCCTAGAAGGCAAACTCGCCATCCATGCAACTCCAATCGAACACAGCGCCAGAACCCCAACGGCCCAGCCCCTCACCCACCTCAGCAGTGGCGAACTCATTGGTTGGCTGTCCTGCCAAGATAGCAACGATCGCCCAGCCACCATCCAAGCCCTCGATCGGGCGCTCCTCCTCGCCATTCCCCAAGCCCAATTACAACAAAAACTCCAAACTGATCCCAGTTTTGCCGCCCACCTCTACCAAGCCCAAGCCCTGCTTTTAGCCCGACGGCTTCAACGTTTCCTGCGACACCTCCAGACTCCCAATGCCTTGGCCTACCCACCCCAACGGGAATCCGTTACGATATTTTCCATTCTTGAAGACAGCGATTTAGATTGGTTAATTACCGTCGGCAAAGTGCAATTGCTGCCAGCGAATACCGAGTTAATTCAAAAATATCAACCCATTGATTCTCTCCATATTCTCTTAGATGGCACCCTTGCATTAGGATTAACTGCTGATTCCCGATCGCCCTTACTGACCGCTTTTAGCTTAATCTCGTCCGCAGAATCCAACGATCGGTTTTCAGAATTCGCACGGCTATCGCGGGGGGACTTCCTGGGCGAAACCGCTCTTGTCAATGCCTATCCCAACCATCTCACAGTCAAAGTTCTGCGGGAATCCAAAGTTCTCTCCATTCCCCGCTGGCGACTGTCCGCCAAGTTACATCACGATGTGCAATTCGCCAGTCGCTTTTACCGCATGCTCGCCATCATCCTCACCCACCAACAAACGCTGATGTTACAACACCTGGGCCATGGCGACCTGGAAGAACCCGAAGCCAGCGCAGACAGCGAATTTCTCACCAAAGTCGCCCTCGCCGAAGCACGATTTGACTGGATGCTGAAACGAATTCAAACCGAATTGGGTACAGGAAAGGAAATCCAATGGTAAGCCTCAATCAAAAACGCAAAATTTTTCGCGAAGAAGCCCTCGATCACGTCAATTCTCCAGAGCAACTCGATCGCCTCATCCAAGTCACCAGTCCTCGCCGTTGGTTATCTCTAGCCGCCTTTGCCCTTCTCATCAGCGCAGGCACCCTCTGGAGCATCGTGGCTAAAATTCCCACCACCGTCACGGGCAAAGGGATTTTAGTCTATCCCAGTACGGTTCTGGCTGCCCAATCTACTACCTCTGGCCAAATTGTAGACATTAAGGTAAAGCCAGGAGATACGGTCAAAAAAGGACAAGTGCTGGCCACGATCGATCAAGCGGACCTGAAGCAACAACTGCAATTGGCGCAAGTGCAACTGGAGGATCTCAAACGTCAAGATCGAGATGCCAGCTTTATTCAATTGCAACGGGAACGATTTGACCAAATTGCCGCCGATCAAGAACGCCAAAGTTTACAAAAAAACCTGGAAACGATTCGATCGATGAATCCTATCCTGCGCGATCGGGGCTTAAATTCTATCCAACGGGAACGGGTCGCCCTCCAACAACAATTGCAAACGCTGCAAGCCAGCCTCTCTCCTGCCAAACAGCGCTGGCAGCGGCGTCAGGAACTCTTCGATCAATACCGTTTGATTACGGAAGATGTTGTCGTGCAAGCCCAACAGGAATACGAAAAGACCCAATCCCAAATTAACCAATTGGAAGTGCAACTCAAGCAACTGGATAGCAAAGAAGCCGAAGCTCAACAACAGGAACTCGATCGTCTCAATCAAATCAACGCAACCCAAGCGAAAATCGAAGCCTTAGATGCCCAAAAGGTCAGCAAAGTCGAAGGCGATTTTAGTGCTACCACCGGTCGCCAAAAGGAAATTCAAGAGACTGAACGCAAAATTGCCCAACTGACTCTGCAATTACAGAAAAGCCGGGAAGTCCTCAGTCCGATCGATGGCACGTTGATGGAAGTGGTGGTCAAGGCGGGCCAGCATGTAGAACCTGGTGCCAGCATCGGCAGCATTTCCGTGCGGGAAAACGGACAAAAACTGCAAAGTCTAGTGTTTCTCAATCCTGCCGATGGCAAAAAGGTGGAGGCGGCGGCCCAGCATGCCCAAGACCAGCAACGCGACAAGCTGGAAGTCAAAGTCACGCCCACAACGGTCAAAGCCGAAGAATACGGGGGTATTATCGGTCGCGTTGAAAAAGTATCTCCCTTGGCAGTGACCCAGGCGGGTGCGGCCAGTGTAGTCGGCCATCCAGACATGCTCAAAGGGGTGATGGCGGAGGATGCTCAGATTGCCATTTTCACCTCCCTGGAATGCCAAGAAGAGCCCCCCCAGGCCACCGACTGCCAGAAATATCGTTGGTCAGGTTCCCAAGGCCCAGGCCAGCCCCTGACGCCGGGTACCACAACGATCGTCCGTATCACGATCGAAGAACGGCCCCCCATTAGCTACATCCTGCCCTTCCTGAAAGCCCTGATCGGCCTCCAATCATGACCCTCAGCCCTTCCTTTCCCCCAGCCCTTGCACCCCTCGCTAGGCTGACCCAAGTCTGCCAGCAAAAATATCAAGCCCTGTGCCAACGATTCCGCGTGCGACGGCGGACGCCCACGATTTTGCAAATGGAGGCCGTGGAATGTGGTGCGGCCTCCCTCGCCATGATTTTGGCCTATTTTGGGAAACGAGTCCCCCTGGCGGAACTGCGGGTGGCCTGTGGCGTCTCCCGTGACGGTAGCAAAGCCCCCAATCTGCTCAAAGCCGCTCGGAATTATCAACTCCAAGCGAAGGGCTTAAAGGTACAACTCAACGCCCTACAAAAGCTAGAACCTCCGTACATCGTCTATTGGAATTTCAATCATTTCCTCGTGGTCGAAGGCTTCTATCGCCAAAAAGTTTTTTTGAATGATCCGGCCATGGGGCCTAGAACCGTATCCCTCGAGGAGTTCAATGAAAGTTTTACTGGCGTTGTCCTGACCTTTACTCCCAGTGATGCCTTCCAAAAAGGCGGCGCTAAACCCAATCTTTTTCGCGCGCTGTGGCAACGATTGAAAGGTTCGATCGGGCCGCTGATTTTTGGGCTCTTAGTGGGCCTCTTACTGGTTGTGATGGGGTTAGTGACCTCCAGCTTTTCCCAAATTTTTATCGATCAAATTTTGATTAATCAGCGATCGGAGTGGTTGCCATTACTATTGCTGGCAATGCTGATCACAGCGGGGATAACCGGACTGCTTACCCGTCTGCAATTACAAAACCTGCGCCGCATGAAAGTTAAGTTGGCAATGGTAATGTCAGGGCAGTTTATTCAGCATTTATTACAATTACCTGTAGGATTCTATGCCCAACGTTTTTCTGGGGAAATTAGCAGTCGTATACAACTCAACGATCGCTTAGCGTCTCTATTATCTGGACAATTGGCCACAACGCTGATTTCCGCTGTCATGGTACTGTTCTACGGGATCGCAATGTGGTGCTATGATGCGGAACTCACCAAAATTGCATTTGCGTTCGTTGGGGTGAATTTAATTGTCCTGCAATGGGTGGGACGACTACGATCGGATAATAACACCCGTCTGATGCAGGAACAGGGGAAAGTCAGCGGAACAGCGATCGCGGGTTTACAAAGTATTGAAACGCTAAAAGCCTCGGGGCTGGAATCGGATTTCTTTACCCGGTGGGCGGGCTATTATGCCAAATCCCTAAATGCCCAGCAAGAAATTGATAGTTTGAACCAATGGCTCGGCGCATTACCAACATTACTGTCTTCGATCAGTGCCATGTTGCTGTTGATTTTTGGTGGAATGCGCGTCATGGAGGGTGCCATTACGATCGGTAAATTAATTGCCTTTCAATCCTTAGTGCAACAATTTATGCAACCCGTGGGACAATTGCTGCAACTGAGTCAGGATATCCAAGAACTGGAAGGCAGCATGGCGCGGCTCGATGACGTGCTGAATAATCCCCTCGATCCTGCGTTACAAGCGCCCCCCGTCTCCCATTTCGCCGTTCCCAAATTGGAGGGAGCGCTTCAACTGAAAAACATCACCTTTGGCTATAATCGCGCCAGTGAACCGTTAATTGAAAACTTTAACCTCGCACTTCAGCCGGGGCAACGGGTGGCCCTAGTGGGGGGCAGTGGTTCAGGCAAGTCTACGATCGGGAGTCTGGTTAGTGGCCTCTACCAACCTTGGTCTGGGGAAATTTGTTTTGATGGCCACCCTCGACAAGAGATTCCTCGGGAAGTGCTGGTGAATTCGATCGCGATGGTTCAACAGGATGTCTTACTGATTTCTGGAACAGTGCGCGATAATCTGACGCTGTGGAACACGACGATTCCCGATGAAGCCCTCATTCGGGCCTGCCAAGATGCGGCGATTCATGACGTTGTGCTGTCAATGCCGGGGGGCTACCACGCGGATTTGTTAGAAGGGGCCAGTAATTTGAGCGGTGGACAACGGCAGCGCTTAGAGATTGCCCGCGCCTTGGTCAATAATCCGTCTATTTTAATTTTGGATGAGGCAACCAGTGCGCTGGACTCTGAAACGGAAAAAATTATTGACTATAACTTGCGGCTGCGGGGCTGTACCTGCTTAATCGTGGCGCACCGTCTCAGCACCATTCGAGACTGTGATGAAATTATTGTCCTAGAGCGGGGCAAAGTTGTTCAGCGGGGTACCCACGATCAGTTACGTCAACAGGAAGGCCATTATCTCGACTTAATCCGCAGTGAAGGCGGCGTTTTAGAAGAATAAGGAGAAAGAATCACGATGGTACCCAGCTCTCAAACTGTACTCGACCAGGATGTTCAAGGCATTGATGTTCAAGGCATTGATGTTCAAGGCATTGATATTCAAGGCATTGAGACCCAAACGGTTGATGTTCAAGGCATTCAGTCAAGCGTTCAACTCAAAGTTCTAAAAAGTAATACGGCACTGTTGTTAAATCAACTTTCAGATCAACCGGATATCCTTTGGCAGGTACGATCGGGATCATTAGCAGTCTTCAGCATTCAAGTAGACCGAGGGATTCCCAAGGGACGACGACGCCATTTATTCACGGTGAAAGCTGGAGATCTTTTAGTTGCTAATAACAGTCAACACCACGCTTACCAAACTTCTTCCAGCACTAGTCAGGGAATGGATTATCAAATGCTGGTTGTGGCAGCGGAAGAAACGACTTTGCAACCTCTCTCGATCGCGGAATTTTGCGATGGGATGATTACTAATCCCCATCGGGCAATCGATAAACTAGAGTCTTGGGTACATCGCTTAGGCTTAACATTGGCAGGCATTTTACCCAACACTGCACCCACGCAGATTGTATCCTGGGGCGTCCTCGATCGGGGCGAAGTGTTTCAGCCCGTGCAGGGGCGAATGACCTGGACTAAAATTCTGCAAGGTCAGGCGACCTTAGTGGGATGTTCGGATTTGACGATCGCGATCGACCAGGGCCGATTGCCGCTCAATACCCATCTCTGGGTGCAGGCGGAAACCGTGGTCGAGGTAGATAGCCAACCCCAGGTTGAAATTCGGCAGCCACACACCTTTGTTCAGGGAGTCCAGGTTCTGCAAGCGCTAGTTTTACAAGTTTTACAAAGGCTAGATCAGCAGACCTATCAACAGGAAATGCAACGCTTAGCGATTCAGCAGCAGGCCGATCGAAAAATTCAAGCAGCAATGCTCCAGCAAATGCAAGCGGTGTTTCAGTCTGGCCCACAGAAATCATCCGATCGATGGCAGCTATCGCCAACTCCAGCTATTACCGAAGAAGAGGCTGTGGTCATGGCAGCTGGAGCCGTGGGGCGGGTCTTAGGAATGACGATCGTGCCCCCAGCAGCTTCGGAAGACCTGCGGCGCGTTCCCGATCTCCTAGATGCGATCGCGCGGGCTTCCCACATGCGGGTGCGGCGGGTGGTGTTACGCAATAATTGGTGGAATCAAGATTGTGGGGCGTTATTAGCCTATTGCGCGGAGGACGATCGCCCCGTGGCACTGCTGCCCTTGTCTGAACATCGCTACGAAGTTTTCGATCCCTTGCGCCAACAAAAGTACCCCTGCGATCGAGACATTGCCCAGCAGCTATCCCCTACGGCCTATACGTTCTATCGGTCTTTTCCCCAGGTGATTACGCCAATTACGCTGCTCAAATTTGCAGGCTTTGGACATCACCGGGAACTTATCACTCTAATTCTCACAGGCATTGCAGCAACGCTGGTGGGCATGGTGACGCCCTATGCAACGGGATTGTTAATTGATCAAGTCATTCCCGATCGTAATCGCGATCTCCTCTGGCAGATGGGCTATGGGTTGTTGGCAACGGCATTGGGGGGCGCGTTGTTTCAACTGACCCAAGGGTTCGCGATCGTGCGGCTAGAGAGCTACGCGGATGCCTCGACACAATCGGCAGTCTGGGATCGACTGCTGAAGTTACCTGTTTCGTTTTTCCGACAGTATTCCGTGGGGGACTTAAGCGCTCGGGTTTCGACAATTACGCAAATTCGTCAGAAATTAAGTACGACGATGTTAAAGAGTTTATTTTCTAGCCTATTTTCATTGTTGAATCTAGGCTTGCTTTTTTCCTACAGCACATCACTGGCCACGATCGCATTGGTAGTTGCATTGATTAATGTAGCAGTCACCATTAGCGCAGGAGTGATGACCCTGAAGAAAACCCGTCCCTTGTTAAATGAGCAGGGTAAGCTATTTGGGGTGATGCTTCAAATTGTCAATGGTGTTGCTAAATTCCGGTTAGCAGGGGCAGAAAATCGTGCCTTTGCCCATTGGGGCCAGCAATATGCCCATCAATTGAAATTAATGATGGCAACCCAAGGGATTGAAGATAATCTTACTGTTATTAATAAATTGCTAGCGACGTTGACTCCAGCGGTATTGTTTGCCTTTGCAACGATGGCATTACAGCAATCCCAAGGCCAAGGCAGTGAATTTACAACGGGGAAGTTTCTAGCGTTTAATACTGCCTTTGGTACGTTTATCACAGGGGCAACGAGTCTCAGCACGATCGTCATTGACATTTTGGAGACAATTCCGATTTGGGAGCGGACACAGCCGATTTTGCAGGGTTTACCGGAGGTGGATACGGAGAAGTCCGATCCCGGTCGGTTGACGGGGGCCTTAGCTGTTCAACATGCGATGTTTCGCTATCGAGCCGATGGAAATTTAATTTTAAATAACGTTAGTATTGAGGCGGAACCTGGGGAGTTTATTGCATTGGTGGGTCCGTCGGGCAGTGGAAAATCGACGTTGTTGCGTTTGTTGTTGGGATTTGATGTGCCAGAGTCGGGCACGGTTTATTATGACGGGCAGGATTTGGCGGGGTTGAATGTGGCGGCGGTGCGGCGGCAAATGGGGGTTGTGTTACAAAATAGTCGGTTGATGTCGGCTTCAATTTTTGAAAATATTGCCAGTGGGGCGCTGATTACGATGGATGAGGCGTGGGAAGCGGCACGCATGGCGGGATTTGATGGGGATGTGGCTGCGATGCCGATGGGAATGCATACGGTGGTCAGTGAAGGGGGCAGTAATCTTTCTGGAGGCCAGCGGCAACGGTTAATGATTGCCAGGGCGTTGGCTTTGCGGCCTCGGATTTTGTTTTTTGATGAAGCGACGAGTGCGTTGGATAATAAGACCCAAGCGATCGTCAGTGAAAGTCTCGATCGGTTGAAGGTGACGCGGGTGGTGGTGGCACACCGTTTGAGTACCATTCGCAATGCCGATCGTATTTATGTGTTGCAGGCTGGGCAGGTAGTAGAGCAGGGCAGTTTTGAGCAGTTGGCCCAGCAGGGTGGGGTATTTAGTCAGTTAATCCAACGGCAACAGCTGTAGTGAATAATCACTGATGATTATTCATTATCGATCGGAGGAGAGTCAATCCGTTAGCGTTAGCATTTGTTAAACGGTGTCAGGATTGACTCTCTTCTTGATTAATTATCTTAATCAGAGATGAAGTTATCCCACATTGATTAAGTTGGGCGATCTGCTCCTGGGTCAGAGGCCATTCCCGATCAGGATGAAGGGTGCCCAGTAGTAGGGATGGGAAAGGTGTTTCGGGCGTTTTTGGTTGGGGATGTAGCGGCGGGCTCCGGCTCGATCGGCGGCATCTTGGAGAGTCAGTTGGCTATTGATCAACTTGAGTTGAACATTGCGCAGGGCTTGGGTTTTGCTGAGACCTTGGTTGAGATTTTGGTAAAACTCGGCCATGAGCAGGCTGGTGGCAGGGTCGTTGACTTTCCAGAGGGAGGCGAGAACAGCTTTGGCTTTGGCGTTACTGCTGAGGAAGTAGGACGCAATACCCGCGACTTCTAGGCCATTCCGATCGCTGCCGCCAAGGGCCGTTTCGCAGGCGGAGAGAACGACCAAATGAACGTTTTGCAGATCTTCTAGATATTGAATTTTGGAAATTTCGTAGGGGGTACCGTCGCCCAGCAGCAGGTAAGAGTCTTTGGGGGAGGTGGGCAGAAATTCGCCATGGGTGGCGATATGGAGAATATTAGGTTTTTGCTGGAAAAGTTGAGTTTCAAGGTTGTTGAGTGTAAACAATCGATCAAGCCAAGTGCTGCCGGAAAGAACACCACGGGAATCAATTTTATCATCACTTTTGATAATGGCATCAAGTTCGTAGGGCACGTAGGGTAGGCCACTAAATTGACGGGTGGGATTCCTGAGGGTAACGGGTTGAGAGAGGCCAAAGCCAAGGACAGAAGCCTGCTCAGGGAGTTTGGCTTGGGTGTCGGTAAGGCTAACGGAGAGGATATTGGAAATGCTATATTGCTCGATCAGATATTGTTTACCGTCGTAGAGGGCGGCCATGGGGATGTAGTTGGTAACACGATCGGGCACAAAAACGAGGTTCGTGATCCTGTTTTGGGTGAGTTCGTTACGGAGTTTTTGGGGCAGGAGGCATTGGTAGAGTTGTTGGCCTGTGGTTTGAACTGGGGTGAGGTCGGTACTATTTTGGAGGTCGTTGCGAAATTGTTCAACCAGTTTGGAGAGTTGGGCTTCGCCAAGGGCACATTCAGTTTGACTGAGGACACCCCCTTTGGAGGCCCAGAGGATACGGGTTTTGTCTTGTAGAACGAGGGGATAAATCAGGACGGTGTTGGGTTGGGCATCGACGATTTTTCTGGCTCCGCCGGTGAAATCGTCAGTGCTGGCAGCGATCGCTGCATTGCGTTCTTGGGTGAGTTGGGTTTTAACACCTTCAATAAATTGGTCGTAGGCAGCGGTGAGGTTGCGGTAGGTTTGGTTATATTCTTCCAGTTTGGAGCAGTTGGTTTGTTTGCAGGTGTCGCGTTGTTGGCCAAAGGCAATCAGGGACGTATGTTTTTGGATGATTTCCTGTTCGATTTGGGTGAGGGGAACTTGGGTGAGGGGAGTAGCGGAACGGGTGCCTTCAGTAATTTCATTGATTTCCTGAATTTTCAAGAGTTCGAGGACTTTCTGAGCTTCACCAATACGGCCTTGGGAAAGTAGTAGATCGGCAAGATTACGATAAGTTCCGGCAACAGTTTCGCTGTAGGAAGCTTGTAAGTCTCGAGAAAGTTTACGATTATCACTACGAATGCTTTCGGCAACTTGGATAGATTGTTTATAGAAAATAATAGCTAAATCAGTTTGATTATATCTGTTTAGAGTAAGACCAAGGTTATGAAGTCCCCTATATTCACCATCGCGATCGTTAATTTCCCGAGCAATGGCTACACGTCTTTCATAATATTCGATCGCTTTTGTATAGTTGCCGAGAGAGTGATATGCAAGCCCCAAGCTACCCAGTACTTGACCTTCCCCTTGTCGGTCTCTAATTTTCTGTGAGATCGCTAAGCTTTGTTCGTAGTATTCGATCGCTTTAGTGTAGTTACCGAGAGCTCGGTATATATTTCCTAAACTGCCAAGTGATTTGGTTTCCCCGATTGGAGTTTTAAGTTCCCGAGTAATTGCTAGACTTTCTTCCTGGTATGCAATTGCTTTGACATAGTTACCGAGAAAATAATGTGCCTGTCCCAAATTACCTAATGTTTGGCTTTCCCCTTGGCGATCTTTAATCTTTCTGACGATCTCTAAACGATGTTCTTGGTATGTAATCGCTTTGGCATAGTTACCGAGGGAAAAATATATATTTCCCAGATTACCCAATGCTTGTCCTTCCATCAACTGGTCTTGAACTTCTTGCGCGATCGCCAAACTTTGTTCCTGATATTCGATCGCTTTAGAATAGTTGTTCAGAGAAAAGTATGCAATTCCCAGGCTACTAAGTACTTGACCTTCCCCGAGACGATCATGAATTTCCCGCGCAATCAATAAACTTTGTTCTTGATAGGCAATCGCTTTAGGATAGTCGCCAAGAGAAAGATAGACATTTCCCAAATTACCCAGGGCATTTCCTTCCGTAAGTCGTTCCTTAATTTCACGCGCGATCGCTAAACTGTGTTCATGATATTCGATTGCTTTGGCATAGTTCCCAAGAATGTCGTACACAATTCCAAGGTTACTCAGGGTGGCAGCTTCTCCTGAACGATTCTTGATTTCCTGTGCAATTTCTAGACTTTGTTGATAATAGTGAATTGCGTCAGGATAGCGGCCAAGACTCTGATAGGTAACTCCCAAGTTTCCCAGTGCGTGTCCTTCGCCCTGCCGATCTGGGATTTGTTGATACAGCATTAATGCTTGTTGCCCAGACTGGATAGCAGCTTCAAACTGGCTAGTCTGATGGTATTGCTTCCCTTGTTCGAGCAGTTGATCAGCTAAGGCTTTCTTTAGACCGATCGTCGGGGCAACGGTTTGCGCCACACTAGGTAGCCCATCCACCGCCACCACCGCCGTCGTTCCAACCAGCAACCCTGCAACCCAACCGGCAACCCGATTTTGCATCTCATCACCTCGATCGGCTCTCTAGAACGCTATCGCATTCTTCTCTCCTTCTCAAGCGATCGAGCTTATGGAACTAGGCGATCGACCCTTAATTCTTCGCCTTTACTGATCCATGAGCTGAGCTTGCAGCGCTTGGATCTGCTCAACAGTCAGTCCCGTAGCGATTGCAATCGTTTCGATCGCAACCTTTTGACGAAGTAGATTCAGCGCGATCGTCTGAGTAGCCTCTTCAATGCCTTGCTTCAGGCCCTTCTCCAACCCCTTTTCTTCCCAACTGGTCATCGTTTCCAT